>JAEWFU010000276.1 GCA_023388675.1 Pseudomonadota bacterium
GCGGTCGTCTGCGGCCAGTTGCTGGCGGCGCTCGCCTACGACCATACCGGCGCCTTCGGAATGGAATTGCGGCGGGTGGGGCCACGCGAAATCGCAGGTGCGGCCCTGCTGCTGGCCGGTCTGGCAATGATTGCCGGTGGCGAGCGCGACTGAGTGAAGGTCACGGGCCGGGATTTCGCCGCAATCTGTGCTAGAACGGCGCTGGATTCGGGGAATCGCGACATTCAGGAGAGGGTATTCGCATGAAAAAGATGATGATCGGCATGGCTGCCGGCGTGTTTATGGCCGGCTGCACCACCAACCCGTATACCGGCGAGCAGCAGGTTTCGCGCACGGCGGGCGGAGTGGCACTGGGCGCGCTGGCGGGCGCGGGACTTGGCACGCTGGCCGGCGGCGACGACCGCCGCAACGCACTGATCGGCGCCGGCATCGGCGCGCTGGCGGGCGGCGCGATCGGCGGCTACATGGACCAGCAGGAAGCGGAACTGCGCGGCTATCTGCAGGGCACCGGCGTTTCGGTCACGAGACAGGGCAACAACATCGTGCTCAACATGCCGTCCAACATCACCTTCGCCACCGATCAGGACCAGGTGACGCCGGCCTTCCACAACACGCTCAATGCGGTCGCGCTGGTGCTCAACAAGTACAATCGCACGCTGGTCGACATCAACGGCCACACCGATTCGACCGGCAGCGCGCAGCATAATCTCGGCCTGTCGCAGCGCCGCGCGTCCTCTGTCGCCACCTATCTCGGGCAGCAGGGCGTCGACGGCCGCCGCTTCGCGATCAACGGCTTCGGGGCGTCGCAGCCGATCACCGGCAACGACACGCCGGACGGGCGCGCGCAGAACCGTCGCGTCGAGATCCATCTCGTGCCGATCTCCTGACCGGCGACGCGGAGGCCCTGCTAGAGGGCCTTCGCGATGCGGGCGGCCAGGCGGGCGTTGTTCTCGACCAGCGCGATGTTGGTGGCAAGGCTCGCGCCGCCCGTCAGGTCCAGCATTCGCGACAGAAGATAGGGCGTCACCGCCTTGCCGGTGACGCCCTTTTTATCGAGCTCGGCCTGAGCGGCAGCAATGTGAACCGCCATGACCTCGGCGGGAATTTCGGCTTCCTTCGGCACCGGATTGGCGATCAGCATGCCACCGGCGATGCCGAGCTCGCCTCGCATGCGCTGGAACCGCGCGATCGCTTCCGCGCTGTCGAGCCGCAGCGGGGCGGGGAAGGGCGAGGTGCGCGACCAGAAGGCCGGCATCACGTCTGTGCCGAAACCGACCACCGGCACGCCGCGCGTCTCCAGCACCTCCAGCGTCTTCTCGATGTCGAGGATCGCCTTGGCGCCGGCGGAAACCACGATGACGGGCGTCCGCGAGAGCTCGTCGAGGTCGGCCGAGATGTCGAAGCTCTTTTCGGCCCCCTTGTGGACGCCGCCGATGCCGCCGGTGGCGAACACCGCGATGCCGGCCATATGTGCCGCGATCATGGTTGCGGCAACCGTCGTGCCGCCGGTGCGCCCTTCGGCGACCGCGAAAGCGAGGTCGGCACGCGACAGCTTCAGCGCGCCCTGCGTCTGGGCGAGCGTTTCGCGCTCCGTCGCCGACAGGCCTATCTTCAGGCGTCCCTCGACCACCGCGATGGTTGCCGGTGTCGCGCCTTCCTCGCGTATGATCTCTTCCACCCGCGCCGCCATGGCATTGTTCTGCGGCCAGGGCATGCCGTGGGTGATGATGGTGCTTTCAAGCGCCACCACGGCGCCGTCGCTGGCGAGGGCCTCGGCGACCTCCGGGGCGAGGTCGATCTGTTCGGGGGTGGACATGCGGGTCTCCTTCTTCGAGGCGCTCATGCCACGGGGGCAGGGTGGCCGACAAGCGCAAGTGCGGCCTCGAATGCCTTGTCGTCGTAGTCCGCCACGACCGTGGATGCCTCCACGGTCAGGCGAGCGGCAGCCATGCCGCGGCGAAGGGCTTCCGCGAAGCCGAAGCCGCGCATCAGGTGGGCCACCGTCACGCCGGCGATTGCGTCTCCCGCGCCGGTGACATCGGCGATGGAGCGTGCCGGCGCCGGGGCGATGGTGAAGATGCCGCCGGCGTCGAAAGCGGTCAGCGGTGCGCCGCCGGAGGTGATGACGCCGCGTGGCAACCCTTTGCCGCGCAGGACCCGCGCCGCCTCGATGATGTCTGCGCCGCTCTCGACGCCTGCAAGCATGCGTGCCTCGTTGGCGTTCATGAACAGGCAGGAGAGCCGCGCCAGAACACCGGCGAGACGCCCGACCTTGGCGGGCGAAATTCCGATTGCAAAGATCGGCCTGTCGCCTGCGTGACCGATCAGCGTATCGAGCGCCGCAGCCGGCATGTTGGCTTCGCACAGGACCGCATCCGCAACCGCCACCGCGTCGCGCACCTTGCTGCGACGGACCTGTTTCGGAAAGCCGATATCGTAGAGGCTCATGTCGGCGAAGCCGGCGATCAATTCGCCGTCGGCATCGATCAGCGCGGTGTAGCTCGGCGTTGTCCTGTCGAGGAAGACGGCAGACAGATCCTCTACCGCCGCCTCTGCGATGGCGCGCGCCACCGCGTCGCCGGCGACATCGCCGCCACGCAACGACAGGATCGAACCGTCCACGCCATGGCGTACGGCATTGCGCAGCGCGTTGAAGGCGCCGCCGCCGACCTCCTCGCTCATGGTCCCGGGGTTGGACGCGGCAGGCACATAGGCGCCTGCGAGACGGCCGCGGCGGTCGATATGCGCCGCTCCGGCGGCGAAGAGTCTGGTGCGCTTCATGATTGGAAACATGGTGGACCGAGGAACTGCGACACTAGGAGGCGCGCGTCATGCCGGCAAGCGGCAGCCGGCGAATCGGATTGCCGCAGGCGTTGGCATTCGACGCGGCGTGGATTTCACAATGTGAGGAGCCGTTGATGGCTTTGGGCTGAGACAAATATGGAACATATTAGAAAAACGATTTAATTACAATAGCTTGATCCCTCTTGCAAAACGTGAACAAAAAAGGTACAAAAAATTCAGGGACACCGGTCTGACCGGCTTCGCTCACGACCAAGGGGTAAGGTATCATGGCTCAAAATTCATTGCGGCTTGTTGAGGACAGTTCGGTGGACAAATCAAAGGCTCTGGATGCGGCGCTCTCGCAGATCGAGCGCGCGTTCGGCAAGGGTTCGATCATGCGGCTCGGCGCGAACGAGCAGGTGGTCGAGATCGAAACGGTTTCGACCGGCTCGCTGGGGCTCGACATCGCGCTTGGCGTGGGCGGGCTGCCCAAGGGGCGCATCATCGAGATTTACGGGCCGGAGAGCTCCGGCAAGACGACGATGGCGCTGCACACGGTGGCCGAAGCGCAGAAGAAGGGCGGCATCTGCGCTTTCGTCGATGCCGAGCACGCGCTCGACCCGGTCTATGCGCGCAAGCTGGGCGTGGACCTCGAGAACCTGTTGATCTCGCAGCCCGACACTGGCGAGCAGGCGCTGGAGATCTGCGACACGCTGGTGCGTTCCGGCGCGATCGACGTGCTGGTGGTGGATTCGGTCGCCGCACTGACGCCGCGCGCCGAGATCGAGGGCGAGATGGGCGATTCGCTGCCCGGCCTGCAGGCCCGCCTGATGAGCCAGGCGCTGCGCAAGCTGACGGCTTCGATCTCGCGCTCAAACACCATGGTCATCTTCATCAACCAGATCCGCATGAAGATCGGCGTCATGTTCGGCTCGCCCGAAACGACGACGGGCGGCAACGCGCTCAAGTTCTATGCCTCGGTGCGCCTCGACATCCGCCGCATCGGCGCGGTGAAGGATCGCGACGAGGTGGTCGGCAACCAGACGCGGGTCAAGGTGGTCAAGTACAAGCTGGCGCCACCCTTCAAGCAGGTCGAGTTCGACATCATGTATGGCGAGGGCGTGTCGAAGACCGGCGAACTGATCGATCTCGGCGTCAAGGCCGGCATCGTCGAGAAGTCGGGCGCCTGGTTCTCCTACAATTCGCAGCGCCTCGGTCAGGGCCGCGAGAACGCCAAGCTGTTCCTGCGCGACAATCCCGACACGGCGATCGAGATCGAGCTGGCGCTGCGCCAGAATGCCGGCCTGATCGCGGAAAAATTCCTGGAGAATGGCGGGCCGGGCGACCAGGACGGCAACGAAATCGACGAGGCTTCCGGCATGTAGGCCGGACACGCCGTCATCTGTTACGGATATCGCAACCGCCGGCATACACTGCCGGCGGTTGTTTCGTTGCTGAGGCTGGTCTGTGCGGGATTTCTGGACAGCCGGATTCGGCGGCGCTAAAAGCCAAACCCACATCCGATCCAAGGCCGCGGCGGGTTGCGGCTTCTTCACGAAGGCATGAGCATGAGTGGCGTCAACGACATCCGGTCGACCTTTCTCGACTATTTCCGGAAGAACGGACACGAGGTGGTGGCATCGTCGCCGCTCGTGCCGCGCAACGATCCGACCTTGATGTTCACGAATGCCGGCATGGTGCAGTTCAAGAACGTCTTTACCGGCCTTGAGACGCGCCCCTATTCGCGCGCCACGACGGCCCAGAAAAGCGTGCGCGCCGGCGGCAAGCACAACGACCTCGACAATGTCGGCTACACCGCGCGCCATCTCACCTTCTTCGAGATGCTCGGCAATTTCTCGTTCGGCGACTATTTCAAGGAACACGCCATCGAGCTTGCCTGGAACCTGATTACCAGGGACTTCGGACTGCCGAAGGACAAGCTGCTGGTCACGGTCTATCACACCGACGACGAAGCGGCAGACCACTGGAAGAAGATCGCGGGCTTCTCCGACGACCGCATTATCCGCATCGCCACCAGCGACAATTTCTGGGCGATGGGCGATACCGGGCCTTGCGGGCCGTGCTCGGAGATCTTCATCGACCGAGGCGAACATATCTGGGGCGGACCGCCCGGAACGCCCGAGGAGGACGGCGACCGCTTCCTCGAGTTCTGGAACCTGGTCTTCATGCAGTTCGACCAGCCGGAACCCGGCATGCAGGTGCCTCTGCCGCGACCTTCGATCGATACCGGCATGGGGCTGGAGCGGATGGCATCGATCCTTCAGGGGGTCGACAGTGTTTTTGAGACGGATCTTTTCAAGGGCCTTATCGAGGCAACGGCGTCCGTGCTGGGCAAGCGGCCGGAAGCCGGCAACGTCGCCTCTTACCGTGTGATCGCCGATCACCTGCGTTCGTCGTGCTTCCTCATCGCCGACGGCGTGCTGCCGTCCAATGAGGGGCGCGGCTATGTCGTGCGCCGCATCATGCGCCGCGCCATGCGCCACGCGCAGCTCCTC
>JAEWFU010000340.1 GCA_023388675.1 Pseudomonadota bacterium
GAGACCGAGCGGAAGAAGGGTCAGGCATGGGGGCTTAAAACAATCGAAAGCTTCCACACCCACGGCACGCCGCCGGTCAAAAACGGGAAAGGCTGAGCCGGCCATGAAGATCGGCTTTATCGGTTTCGGCGAAGCCGCGCGCGCCTTCCAGAAGAGCCTCGCCGAGGCCGACCCGGCGCTTGCCTTCGCCGCCTACGATATCCTGCTCGACAGCGAGGGACGACACGGCCCCTGCGCCGCCGCGATGAAGGAACGTGGCATAGCCGTCGTCACCTCATCGCCCGAAGGATTTTCGGATTGCGACTGGATCGTCAGCGCCGTCACCGCCGACCAGAGCCTTGAGGCGGCACGGGCGGCCTCCGCGTGGCTGCGCGCCGGCCAGGTATTCTTCGACATCAACTCGGTTTCGCCGCAGCGCAAGCAGGAGAGTGCAGCGGGCCTCTCTGGAACCGGTTCGACCTATCTCGACATGGCCGTGATGGCGCCAGTGCATCCGCGCGGACACCGCACGCCGGTCCTGCTTGCGGGCCCCGTCGGGCCTTCCACAACACAGGTGCTTGATAGACTCGGCTTCGATTTCGAGGTCGTCGGTCCCGAAGCGGGTGCTGCGACCGCGATCAAGATGGTACGCAGCCTGTTCGTGAAGGGGCTTGAGGCGATCACCGTCGAGGCGTTGCTAGCCGCGCAGGCGTCAGGCTGCCTCGACTACGTTCTCAAGTCGCTGGGCGACTCGTTCCCCGGCCTCGGCTGGCCGGGCTTTGCGCACTACCAGTTCGAACGCACTCTGACCCATGGCAAGCGCCGCGCTGCAGAAATGCGCGAAAGTGCCGCAACCATGGCCGCGCTCGACCGCAACGACCGTCTCGCCGATGCGATCGCCGACACGCAGGCCCGCATGGGCGCAATGGAGGCGGCACCGCAGCCGGATGCCGATCTCGCAGCCGTTCTGGCCGCCCTCGTCCGGCAATCCGACCCATAGCTGCCAACCTTCGCCGCAAATTCGCCGGCAAACCCTGTTCAAACACAGTGAGCCCCCATAGGTTTGCTGGCGCGTTCGGAACCTCGCCGCCAGGCATCCGTTGGGTCGGTACCGCTGTCGGTCGTCATGGCCGGCCATAAGGCGGATGTGCCGTCCATCTGGCGATTTCGTCGACGCATCTGCCGTTACGAAACCATAGACACAAGCATAGATCACGTGTTCATGTCAGTCGTTTTCAATTCCGTTACCACTTTCGCGCTTACAATGCCGAAGGCGGTTTGGTCCGCAAGCGCAGTGGCTCGATCTGTCGCGCACTCGGGGCTTTGCATCGATGATGCCAGTGCCCCGCAACAAACGAAATGGTACGGCCGGTTCACCGGTCGAGACCTCAAGGGGAGTACACCTTGAAGGTGAGGAAATATTTCTGGCCCGTCGTCGGCGTCGCCGCCGTGGCCTTCTCGATCTGGCTTCTCTATCACGAGCTGCGAGGGCTTTCGCTCGATGAGCTGTGGGGCAGCCTGGTCGCCATACCCGCCAGGGACTGGATTCTCGCTGCGGCGGCAACGCTGCTCGCTTATGCCGCGCTGGCCGGCTACGATCATCTGGCGCTGCTGCACCTGAGGCGCCATGTCGGCTGGACCTACATCACGCTCTGTTCCTTCACCACCTACGCGCTCTCGCACAACATCGGCGCCTCGGTCGTCTCGGGTTCGGTGGTGCGCTATCGCGCCTACAGCGCCAAGGGGCTCGGCGCGGCGGAAGTCGGCGTGCTGGTCGCCTTCTGCTCCTTCACCTTCGCGCTCGGCACAATCATGCTAGCCGGCTTCGTGCTCGTCCTGGAGCCCGGCCTTGCCGAGCGCTTCGTCGACGTGCTGCCGGTGGAGGCCTCCGCGGCGACGGGCCTGCTCCTGCTCGCGCTTGTGCTGCTTTATGTCGTCGGCAGCGCCCTCCACCTGAAACCGCTCAAGCTCGGCGGCTTCGAAGTCCACTATCCGCGCCTGCCGATCGTCGCACGCCAGCTCGTGGTCGCGCCGCTGGAGCTCATCGGCGCGGCGGGCATCATCTATTTCGCGCTGCCCGAAGCCGGCAATCCGGGCTTCATGATCGTGCTCGGCATCTTCCTGGTGTCGTTCTCGGCAGCCCTGCTCTCGCACGCGCCGGGCGGACTGGGCGTTCTCGAGCTGGTGTTCATCACCGGCCTGTCGGATATGGATCCGGCCGACGTTCTGGCCGCCCTGGTCGTCTTCAGGCTACTCTACCTGATCATACCCTTCATCATTGCCCTGTTCGTGGTTCTGGCTTTCGAACGGACCCAGCTTGCGCATCAGAAGGAATGACCGGGCGGCGGATATCCTCGGGCCAGTCGATGGGGAACGTATCGGGTGACATCGAGCCGCCCGAAACGATGAAGGCCATCGCATCGTTCTTGCTCCAGTCCAGCCATGTCAGCCGCGATGTCGGCACGATCTCCACGAACCCGGATGTTGGGTTCGGCGTCGTCGGCACGTATACCGTGGCCAGTTCCGGTTGGTCCTCGGTCGCCGGAAAGATGCGGGTGACGATGCCGACCACGCGCATGTCGCGCGACGGAAACTCGATCAGCACCACGCGCTGACCGGACGGCGAGCCGTCGCCTCCCATCGAGCGGATCAACGTGCGCGTCGCGCCGTAAATGGTGCGGGCGAGCGGCACCGCTTCGACGAGCCTGTCGACCATGCCGAGGAGGCGCCGCCCCACGACGGCGTTGGCGATCCTGCCGAGCACGTACAGGAAGATCAGCACCAGCAGCAGTGCCAGCCCCGACTGGAACCAACCTGCCAGGATGAGGTCGGCGACCTCGGGCGAGGTCGGCCGCACCATGCCCGAAAGCGCCAGCGTCGCGGGGCGCCCCGTCCAGATCAGCATGTCGACGACGAACCAGACGATCCAGACTGTCACGAACAGCGGGATGACCGTCAGCACTCCGGTGATGATGTGGCGGGTGATCGATTGCATCGTACCTGTCCAGTTGCCGGTGGCCGATTCCGCGCGCTTACTCGTCGATGGGCGCGCCCTGCTCGATCACGCCCTTCGGCGGGTCCATCGCCGGCACTGCGGGATTGCCCTCCGCCCGGTCGCGGTAGAGCGCGGCGCGCCCCAGCAGCATCAACGTCACCGGCGTCGTGATCGTAACGAATATCCCGATAAGCAGTTCATGAAAAACCGGGCGCGACTGCAGCACGCTGAAGCAGATCATCGACGCGATCAGGATCGCCGCGGCCCCCCAGCTCGTGCCAAGCGTGGGCGCATGCAGCCGGTCGTAGAACGACCCCTGGCGATAGAACCCGAAGGAGCCGATCAATGTCAGTCCCGCCCCGATCAGCAGGAAGATCGAGACGAGAACGGAAGCCCAGAGCGGGAGTTCGGCGATATGGCTCATTCGATCACCTCGCCGCGCATCAGGAACTTGGCCAGCGCCACCGTCGCCACGAAACCGACGACGGCAATGATCAGCGACACCTCGAAATAAAGGGTGTTGCCGGTGCGGATGCCGAAAACCAGCAGCATCAGCATCGAATTCACATAGAGCGTATCGAGCCCGAGCACGCGATCCTGGGCGCGCGGCCCGCGGATCATCCGCACCATCGCGAACGCCATGGCGACGGCAAGCGCTGCCTGCGCGATCAGGACGGCCAGCGTGAGGATCGCGACGCTCATTCGAATATCTCCATCAGCAGGTGTTCGTAGCGCGTCTTGATGAGTTCGTACCACGTCTCCTCGTCGACGAGGTCGAAAACGTGGAGCAACAGCGTGCCGCGGGCGGCATTGTAGTCGAGCCACGCCGTGCCCGGCGTGGCTGTCAGGATCACCGCCAGCACCGCAAGCCCGGTCGGGTCGCGCAGTTCGAGCGGGATCATCATGAAACCCGACGTGTTCGGGCGACGCGTGCCCTGCAGGATAATGCGAGCCACATCGATGTTGGAGCGCACGATGTCGTAGAGCACGGTTACGATCAGCTTGCCGATCAGGTCCCAGCGCCGCAGGCGCGGCTTCGATGGGTGCAGCGCCGCCATGCCCTGCGCGGCGATAAGCGCAACGGCAAGGCCGACGATGAACTGGCCGGCCGAGAAACTCGTCAGAAGAAGCCACATCGCCACCAGTGACGCGATCAGCAGCGGATAGGGAAAGACGCGGCTCATTCGCCCTTCCCCCCTTCCGGCCGCGAAGCGCGCGGGGCTTCCATCACGCCCTCGATATAGGATTGCGGTGCATAGAGGCTTGTCGCGGTCGCCTCCATGTAGCGCATCACCGGCCCGGCCTGTGTCGTCAGGGCAAGCGTCAGGAACAGCAGCGCCACAACGGGCGCGATCTCGACGAGCAGCACCCGGGGCACGCGCACTTCCAGCGGCGCCCAGAACGCACGGATGCCCGCGCGGCTCATCGAGATCAGCGCGGCAAGCCCGGACACGATCAGCATCGCCACCAGCCACCAGGCGCTTTGCGGGATCGTGCCGCCCTGTCCGAGACCATCAGGATTCAGCATCGCCGTCAGCATCGCGAACTTGGCGACGAAACCCGACAGCGGAGGCAACCCGGCAAGCAGGATGGCGCAGGCTCCGAAGCTGATGCCAAGGATCGCGAGCGTCCCGGGTATGGAGACGCCGACGACGTCTTCTTCCTCCTCCTCGTCACCGTCCTCGCCGAACGCCTCTATGGTGACAGCGAGCACGTTGGCAATCGAGTCCTGGCCGCGCTCGACCAGTTCGATGAGCAGGAAGAATGCTCCGATGGCGAGCGTCGAGGAGACGAGATAGAACAGCGCGCCCGCTGTCACGTCGACCTGCAGCAGGCCCATCGTCGCCAGCAGCGTGCCGGAGGATACGAGCACCGAGAAGCCGGCGAGCCGGCCGAGCGCCTGTGAGGCCAGTACGCCGAACGTGCCGAAGGCGATCGTCGCCATCCCGCCGATGAAAAGCAGCCACGAGCCGAAGCCGGGCGAACTGTCCGGCGTCTCGACGAAGAATAGCAGCGACAGCCTCAGGATGACGTAGACGCCCACCTTGCTGAGGATCGCAAAGATCGCGGCAACCGGAGCCGGTGCCGCCGTATAGGTCGTCGGCAACCAGAACGACAGCGGCCACATGCCGGCCTTGATGAGGAAGGCGACGCCGAGAATGGCCGCGCCCGTTTCGAGGAAGATGCGGCTGCCGGGTTCGACCATCGGGATCTGAATGGCAAGGTCCGCCATGTTCAGCGTTCCCGTGGTGCCGTAGATCAGCGCCACGCCGATGAGGAACAGCAAGGCCGACACCAGGTTGATGGCGATGTAGTGAAGGCCGGCCTTCACGCGCTGCGTGCCCGAGCTGTGCAGCATCAGCCCGTACGATGCCGCCAGCATGATCTCGAAGAAGACGAACAGGTTGAAGAGGTCGCCGGTCAGGAACGCGCCGTTCAGTCCCATCAGCAGGAACATGAACAGCGTATGGAAGTGCGGACCTGCGCGATGCCAGCGGCCGATCGAGAACACCAGCGACGGAATGGCGAGCAGGCTGGTCAGCACCAGCATCATCGCCGAGAGCCGGTCGAGCACGAGATTGATCGCAAAGGGCGGCGGCCAGTTGCCGAGCAGGTAGACGATCACACGCCCCTGATCGGCCGCGCCGTCGGCATGCGCCATGCGCAGAAGCGCCAGAGAAATCGCCAGCAGCGCGACCGACGTCAGGATCGAGACCGTGGCCTTGAGAAGGCGCTCGCGGTCATCGAAGAACAACAGCAGCGCACCCGCCACCAGCGGCAGCAGGATCGGCGCGATGACGAGGTGCTGTGGCGCCACGCTCATCGCTCGGGCTCCCTGCCGTCGACATGGTCGGTGCCGGTAAGGCCGCGTGCGGCCAGCAGCACCACCAGGAACAATGCCGTGGTCGCGAACCCGATGACGATGGCCGTCAGCACCAGCGCCTGCGGCACCGGGTCGACGAAGGCCGACGGATCGACCTCGACCGATGTGTCGATCACCGGGGCAAGCCGGTTGGTGAGGCGCCCCATGGAGAAGATGAACAGGTTCACAGCGTAGGACAGAAGAGCCAGCCCGATGACCACCTGATAGGTGCGCGGTCGCTGGATCAGCCAGACGCCCGAACCGACCAGAATTCCGATGCCGAGGGAGAGCGTCAGTTCCATCAGACGAGCTCCTCTTCCTGCTCTTCCGCCTTCGTCGCCTCGATCACCCGCGCGCGGTGGCTACGGATAGACTGGTGAGCGATGGCGATGAGGATCAGCACGGTCGCGCCGACCACCAACGTGAAGACGCCGAGATCGAACAGAAGCGCGGTCGCCGTCGGCACTTTCCCGATGAACGGCACCTCGGTGTACTGGAAATAGGACGTGAGGAACGGGAAACCGAACAGCCACGAGCCGATGCCGGTAAAGGCCGCTATGAGCAGCCCGGAGCCTATCCACCGCACCGGCAGGATGCGTAGCCTGTCCTCCACCCAGCGGGTGCCGCCGGCCAGATATTGCAGCAGGAAGCCGATCGCCATGGCAATGCCGGCCGCGAAGCCGCCGCCCGGCAGGTCGTGCCCGCGCAGGAACAGATATGCCGCCAGCAGGATCGTGACGGGGAACATCCACTGCATGATGACCGACGGGATCGTCAGGTAGTCGCGCACGGTTTCACCGACCTCCCTGTCGGAGCGGTCGTCGTCGTATGCGTCCTGGATGCGCTGCTGCTCGGGCACGCCGATGCTTTCGGCGGCCGGTCGGAAGCGTCGCAGCAGGGCGAAGACGGTCAGCGCCACGATGCCCAGCACGACGATCTCGCCGAACGTGTCGAAGCCGCGGAAATCGACGAGGATCACGTTGACGACATTGGTGCCGCCACCTTCCGGATAGGCGTTGAGCAGGAAATATTCCGAGATCGATTCCGGCCACGGCGTCGTCATCATCACATAGGACACGAATGCCATGCCCGCGCCGCATGCGACTGCCAGACCGAAATCCCGATGCCGGCGCATGCGCGCGATCGAGGTGGTCGCGTTGTCGACCTGTTCGAGGCGCTTGGGCAGCCAGCGCAGGCCGAGCAGGATAAGCACGGTCGTCACGATCTCGACCAGAAGCTGCGTCAGCGCGAGGTCCGGCGCGGAGAACCAGACGAAGGTGATGCAGGTGACGATGCCCGCACCGCCCATGAGTACCAGCGCTGCGAGGCGGTGGTACTTGGCCTTGTAGGCGGCGCCCAGCGCGCAGATGCCGCCGACCACCCAGATCGCCGCGAAGACCGGGTCGATGCCGGCCAGGGTCGGCGTCTCGGGCACGTAGCCTGCGCGAACCACCGGCCACGCGCCGGCCACGAGCGCCAGGAACACGACAAGCCGAAGTTGCGGCTGCAGCCGCCGCGTGCCGAAGGCCGACTCCATCCAGCGCGCCCAGCGCCACGAGATCGTGACGAGGATGCGCTCGAAGATGCGCTGGCCCTTGAGGTTGCGTAGGAACGGCGTTCCGTCCTCGCAGGTCGCAAGATAGCGGCGCAGCGCCAGGTAGAGGAAGATGCCGCCGACGAAGGCAAGCAGGCTCATGATCAGGGGCGTGTTGAAGCCGTGCCAGACCGAAAGGCTGTAGGCCGGCGTGCGATCGCCCAGCACAGCCACGACGGCGGCGTGCAGATAGGGCCCGACGGTGATGCCCGGCACGATGCCCACGATGAGGCAGATCAGCACCAGCACCTCGATCGGCACCCGCATCCAGTGCGGCGGCTCGTGCGGCTCACGCGGCAGCTCCACGGGCTTGGGGCCGAAGAAGACGGTATGGATGAACCGGACGGAATAGGTGACGGCAAACGCGCCGGCGATGGTCGCGGCGTATGGTGTCAGGCCATCGAGCATGGAACCGTGGTGCTGCTCCAGCGTCTCGGCGAAGAACATCTCCTTGGAAAGGAATCCGTTGAGCAGCGGCACGCCCGCCATGGCGGCACTCGCCACCATGGCCAGCGTCGCCGTGATCGGCATGAAGGTGATGAGCCCCGACAGTTTCCGCATGTCGCGGGTGCCGGCTTCGTGGTCGATGATGCCGGCCGCCATGAACAGCGATGCCTTGAAGGTCGCGTGGTTCATCATATGGAAGATCGCCGCGACGGCCGCCAGCGGGCTGCCCAGGCTCAGCAGTGTCGTGATGAGGCCGAGATGGCTGATCGTCGAATAGGCGAGCAGCCCTTTCAGGTCCTGCTGGAAGATCGCGAAGAACGCGCCGATCAGCAGCGTGCTCATGCCCGCGAAGCCGAGAATGAAAAACCATTCGTCGGTTCCCGACAATACCGGCCACAGCCGCGCCATCAGGAAGACCCCGGCCTTCACCATGGTCGCGGAGTGCAGATAGGCCGACACCGGCGTGGGCGCGGCCATCGCGTTGGGCAACCAGAAATGAAACGGGAATTGTGCGCTCTTGGTCAGCGCGCCCATCAGGATGAGCAGCAGCGCCGGGGTGTAGAGATCATGCTCGCGGATCAGGTCGCCCGAGGCCAGCACGTCGTCGAGTTCGAAGCTGCCGACGATGTGGCCGATGATGACGAGCCCCACCAGCAGACAGAGCCCGCCGACGCCTGTGATCGTCAGCGCCATGCGCGCACCGTCGCGGGCCGCTGCGTTGTGGTACCAGTAGCCGATCAGCAGGAACGAGAAGATGCTGGTCAGCTCCCAGAAGATCGCCATGACGATCAGATTGCCGGAGATGACCATGCCCTGCATGGCGCCCATGAACGCCAGGAAAAAAGCGAAGAAGCGCGGAATCGGATCCTTCGGCGACATGTAGTAGCGCGCATAAAGCACGACGAGGAAACCGATGCCGGTGATCAGCATCGAGAACATCCAGCCGAAGCCATCCATCCGCAGCGTGAAATTCAGCCCGAATTCCGGCAGCCACTCGACTTGCCGGCGCACGACGCCGCCATTGGCGACCGACGGAAACAGCGATGTGGTGATTGCAAATGCGACGATGGCCAACCCGCCCGAGAGCCATGCCTCGGCGTTGCGCGCATTCCCCGGCAGCATGGCCGCCAGCGCGCTGCCCATGAAAGGCAGTAGAATCAGGAGTAAGAGCAGGTTTGCTTCGGTCATGCACCAGGTTGGGTTGTTCGAATCGACGATGCCGGACGGGCCGGGAACACATATCTGAAAAGCGGCATTAGGCCTGCCCGCGTCAAGCCGGTATTTTCACACCGCATCGATATGACGCTGGCAGGCGCCCCGTCTCGGCGGATCAGGTCCCCGGCGGCCGAGCCTGCGCGGGGTCGTGCGGCGCAACGACGGGTTCCGTGGTGCGCATCTCGTGCAGCCACTCGCGCCAGATCGCGACCAGCAGCGCCATCAGCACCGGCCCGATGAAGAGGCCGAGAAAACCCATCGTCTTCACACCGCCGATCAGGCCGAAGAAAGTCGGCAGGAACGGTAGCTTGATCGGCCCGCCCACCAGCTTCGGCCGCAGCGTCTTGTCGACGATGAAGAGCTCGGTCGAACCCCACGCCAAAAGCGCGACGCCGGCGACCGGCGAGCCTGAGGCCACCAGATAGATCGAAACCAGCGTGAACGACAGCGGCGCACCGCCCGGCACGAGCGCCATGACGCCTGTGATGACGCCCAGCGTCACCGGCGACGGCACGCCCGCTATCCAGTAGGCGATGCCCAGCACGATACCCTCACCGATGGCGATGAGCGTCATGCCCATGACGGTGGAGCTGATGGTTGCCGGCACCACCCGCGAAATCCGCTCCCAGCGCATCGGCAGGATGCGCTCGCCCAGCGTATCGAGCTGTGCAACGAAATTCTCGCCGTCGCGATAGACGAAGAACAGCGCGATCATCATGAACAGCAGCGTCAGGAACAGGTCGAACAGGCCGGTGCCCGCCGCCAGCACACCGCGATAGATGCTGCCGATATTGGCGCCGCTGACAATCTGCACCAGTTCGCCGATCGCGCCCGGGTGGCCGATATAGCGATACCACTGCTCGTCGATCCATTCGCCGATGCCCGGCAGGGCGGCCATCCAATCCGGCGTCGCCGAGCCCGTTCGGTTGGTCTCCACCGCCCAGTTGAACCACTCGCCGATCTCGGTGATCGTGTAGCTGACCGCGATCACGATCGGCACGATCAGGAAGGTTAGGATCAGCAGGATCGCGATCGTCGCCGCGATCGTCCGGTTGCCGCCGCAGCGCCGCACGATGTCGCGATAGATGGGCCAGCTCGCAAAGCCGATCACCATCGCCGCCAATATGGGCACGAGGAAGCCGTGGAAGAAATAGATGCCGGCGGCCAGCACCGCCACCAGCAGCCAGCGCGCCGCCGAAAGCGGCGGTATGAGGCCGATGCGCGAGGACGCGGTGGTGCCCAGCCAGCGCGGCTCCTGCGGTTGTTCGATCGGCTTCACGTCGCGAGGGTTCATTGGCGGTCGGCTATCCCGGGATTAAGGTCTTTCGATCAGTACGAGGTCTTTGGGCCGTAAGCATATCGGTTGTGTGACACCCGCTCTCAAGCCGGGTCAAGTCCGATCGTTGCGCCGCGTCGGCGCGTTTCGTCGCGCGTTCCGCGTTTCAGGGCATCCGGAACGCCTCGTAACGCAGCGGCATGCCGGGGCTGATCGTCTCGTCTTCGGGCGGCAGAAGCGCGATCCCGTCTGCCGCCGCCATCGCCGAAAGGTTCGCCGACGAACCGCGTCCCAGCATCTCCACGACGGGCACGCCCGCATTCGTGCGCCCCGATATCCGCACCGGCACGAACTCCGTCCGGCCCGCCTTCTTGGCATACCCGAACCCCGCCACCGCCGGCTGCCAAACCGGCACGACGTCGCGAAGCCCGGCGACCGCGCGGATCGCCGGCAGCGCGATCTGGCGAAAGGTCACCAGCGCGGCATTCGGATTGCCGGGCAGGCCAAAGAACACCGACCGGCCCAGCCTTCCCACCTTGACCGGCTTGCCGGGCCGCATGGCGACCTTCACCACCTCGAGCGGCGAGCCCTCGTCGCGCATGATCGCCGCGACATGGTCCTCGTCCCCGCCCGATACGCCGCCGGTAGAGACGACCACGTCGCAGCTCGACGATGCATTGTTCAATGTCCGCTCCAGCAACGCCCGGTCGTCGGGCACGATGCCGAAATCCTCGACCTGCACCCAGCTCAGCCGCGACAGCATGGCGCGCAGCACGATCCGGTTGGAATTGTAGATCTGCCCCGGCGCCAGCGTCTCGCCGGGCTCCCGCAATTCGGAACCGGTGGAGATGAGGCCGATACGCACCTTGCGGAAAAGCAAGACGCCGCTCACGCCCGCGCCCGCCAGCAGCGCAAGCCTTTGCGGCGACAGCGCCTCGCCGCTCGAGGCAAGCAACGCGCCGCTCGTCACGTCTTCCCCGGCGCGGCGGATGTTCTCGCCCGCCCAAGGCCGCTTGCCCGCGATGACGACCTGGTCGCCGTCGCGCTTGCACCGTTCCTGCATCACGACGGCGTCGAAACCTTTCGGCACGGGCGCACCGGTGAAGATGCGCAGCGCCTGCCGTTGACCGGCCGTCGACGCATGCGCCTTGTCGCCTGCCGCCGCCCTGCCGCTCACGGCCAGCGTCCACGGACCGTCGCCCACAAGATCGCCGAGCCGCACCGCGTAGCCGTCCATCGCCGAATTGTCGAAAGGCGGGACCGCCATTGACGAGACGATGTCTGCGGCAAGCACCCTGCCCTGCGCGTCGACGAGGTCGATCGTTTCGGTTTCGACAACCGCGGCTGCGATTGCCACGGCGCGAGCCGCCGCAACATCGGGAGACACCGGACGCGATGCGTTTCCGGTCAGGCATGTCTCGCCCGCAGGGGCCTCGGTTTCGCTCATGCGGCTCGTTCGGAGATCGCTTTCAAGACAATGGCGCACCGCCTGCCTGCGATGCGCCATCTCTTGTTACAGGTCGTGCGCCCGCCGGTCCATCCGGCGATGCGACCGCGTCTCAGTCCCCGTCCATCGCAAAGGCGGTGTTTGCGCCCTTGGGCTGCAGCGCCCGCCAGATCACCGGCCCCAGCACCGCAGCCAGAGCGATCGCGTAGATCGTCAGCGCGATCGGCGAGGTGAACAGGAAAGTCCAGTCGCCGCGATTGATCATCAGGCCGCGCCGAAGCTGCTCTTCGGCCAGCGGGCCAAGGATCGTTCCCACCAGCACCGGCGCCAGCGGATAGCCGAAGCGCCGCATCAGGAAGCCGAGCAGGCCGAACACCAGCAGCAGCACAAGCGCGAAGACCGACCCTTCCGCACCGACGATGCCCAGCGTCGCGAAGGTGAGGATGCCGGCATAGAGCCAAGGGCGCGGGATCATCAACAACTTCACCCACACGCCGACGAAGGGCAGGTTGAGCACCACCAGCATCAGGTTGGCGATGAACAGGCTGGCGACGAGGCCCCAGACGATGTCCGGGTTATTGGTGAAAAGCAGCGGACCCGGCTGCAGCCCGTATTGCTGGAAGCCGGCCAGCATGATGGCCGCGGTGGCCGAGGTTGGAAGGCCGAGCGTCAGGAGCGGAATCAGCGTGCCGGCGGCAGACGCGTTGTTCGCGGCCTCAGGCCCTGCGACGCCCTCGATGGCGCCCTTCGGCCCCTCGAACTCCTCCTTGGCAACGCCTTTCGCCGTCTTGCGCTCGGTCGAATAGGACAGGAAGGTGGGGATTTCGGCGCCGCCCGTCGGCAGCGGGCCGAAGCTGAAGCCCAGCAGCGTGCCGCGGATATAGGGCCTGATGCAGCGCTTGAGGTCCGCGAGGGTAAGCCAGACCGAACCTTTGATGGCTTCGACCTTGTCGTTGACGTTGTATTTCTGCGAGGCGATGTAGAGCGTTTCCCCGACCGCGAAGAGGCCGACCGCAACGATGGCGATCGAGATGTTGTCGCGCAGTTCTGCAACTCCGAAGGCGAGCCGCGCCTGTCCCGTCAGCTTGTCGATGCCGACGAGGCCGATGGCGAGCCCGAGGAATAGCGCCGTCAGGCCCCGGATGATCGA
>JAEWFU010000342.1 GCA_023388675.1 Pseudomonadota bacterium
GCATAGGACAGATCAACCAGCAGATTGACGACAATGACAATGGCGACCAGCAGCATGACGACACTTTCGACCACGATCAGATCGCGCTGGTTGATGGCCTGGAACACCAATCGGCCGAGGCCAGGAAGATAGAACACGTTCTCAATTATGATGGTACCGGCAAGCAGGAAGGCGAATTGCAGCCCCATGATGGTCAGCACCGGGATCATGGCGTTGCGCAGGGCGTGTCGCCATAGGACGGTGCGGCGCGGCATGCCTTTGGCGCGGGCGGTGCGGATATAGTCCTCGCCAAGCACTTCGAGCATGGCCGAGCGGGTGACGCGGGCAAGGATTGCGGCCTGCGGCAGGGCAAGCGCCACGGCGGGCAGAAGCAGCGCCTTGACGCCCGGCCATATGCCGGCGGCCCAGCCGGGAAAACCGCCGGAAGGCACCAGCCTCAACCAGACGGCGAAAACGTAGATCAGAAGCAGCGCAAACCAGAAATTGGGGATCGCGACGCCGATCTGGGCAACGCCCATGGAAACGGTGTCAGCCGCCTTGCCCCGCCGGGCGGCCGAGAAGATGCCGACGGGAATGGCGATCGCGGTCGACAGTATGAGCGATATGATCGCGAGCGGCAGCGACACGACCACGCGCTCGGCAATCAGGTCGATGACCGGCGAGGAATAGGTAAAGGACCGGCCAAAATCGCCCACCAGCATGCCGCCGACCCAGTTGAAATAGCGCAGCGGCAACGGCTGGTTGAGCCCCATCTGTTCGCGCAGGTTCGCAAGCGCTTCCGGGGTCGCGTTCATGCCGAGCATCAGCAGGGCCGGATCGCCGGGCAGGATCTCGAGGACGCCGAAGACCACGACCGAGGCAACCAACAGCGTGACGAAGCCGATGCCGATGCGTTTGGCGAGAAAGGTAGTCATGGGAGGTTAGCGCCGCCCCTCACCCTTACCCTCTCCCCGCTTGCGGGGAGAAGGTGCCGGCAGGCGGATGAGGGGCGGAGTTTAGCGTCCAACCCGTTTCTCACTCCGTCCAGTGGACCTTGGTCAGGTCGGCAACCGATAGCGGCCAGTTCTCCCACATGCCTTCGATCTTTGCGTCCCACACGCCGACTTTCGGGAGCTGGAACAGGAAGCCGACCGCCGCGTCCTCGGCGAGAATGCGCTGGGCCTTGCCGTAGAGTTCGTTGCGCTTGGCTTCGTCGGCGGTGACCTCGAGTTCTTCCATCACGGCATTGAATTCCGGATTCTCGTACTGGAAGTAGTAATCCGGCCGCGCATAGATGCCGATGTCCATCGGCTCGACATGGGAGACGATCGAGAGGTCGTAGTTCTTGTCGGTGAAGACCTGGCTCAGCCAGTCGGCCCATTCGAGCGGAATGATCTCCAGATTGATGCCGACCTGCCGCAATTGCGAGGCGATGATCTGGCCGCCGTCGCGGGCGTAGCCGGGGGGCGGCAGCTTCAGCGTAGCGGAGAAGCCGTCGGGGAAACCTGCCTGAGCCAGCAGCTCCTTCGCCTTTTCAGGATCGTAGGGATAGGTGCCGGTCAGGTCGACATAGGCGGGATGGTGCGGCGCGAAATGCGAGCCGATCGGCACGCCGAGGCCGGGCGGCGTGCCGGCGATGATCTCGTCGCGGTTGAGCGCATGGGCTATGGCCTGGCGCACTTCAAGCTTGTCGAACGGCTCCTTCTTGTTGTTGGTCGACAGCACCGTCTCGCCTTCGGTCGAGCCGATCACGACCTTGAAGCGCGGATCGCTTTCGATCTGCGGCAGGGCATCGCCGGCAGGCATGTTGGAGAAGGCATGCACGTCGCCAGACAGGAGCGCGGGGATGGCGGCCGCCGAATCCGGGATGATGCGGAACTCGGCCTTGTCGAGCGCGACCTCTTCGCCCCAGTAGTCAGGGTTCTTCACCAGCGTGATCGAGGAGCCCTTGGCCCAGTTCTCGAACTTGAACGGGCCGGTGCCGATCGGCTTTTCCTTGTTGCCGTCGGCCGAGGCGGGCGAGACGATCGCGGCTTCGCCCCAGCCCATGTTCCAGAGGAACGCGCCCTGCGGGTGCTTGAGCGTGACGACTACCGTCACCGGGTCGACAACCTCGACCTTCTCGATCGCCGAATAGAGGACTTTCTGCGGATTGACGGAATCCTCGGCCATGGCGCGGTCGATGGAGAATTTCACGTCGTCGGCGCTGAAGTCCGCGCCGTCGTGGAACTTCACCCCCGTACGCAGCTTGAAAGTGTAAACCTTTCCATCATCGGAGATTTCCCAGCTTTCGGCCAGTCCGGGCTGCACCGCCCCATCGGGGCCGATGCGGGTGATTCCCTCGAAGATGTTGGCATAGCCGACTTCCTTGATGGCGGCTGCGGCACCGGCGGTCGGGTCGAGATGCGGTGGCTCCAGCACCATGCCGATGACGATGTCGGTGCGCTGGGCAATGGCCGCGCTCGACGTGGCAAGCGCAAGCGCCGTGGCCACGAGAACGGATTTCAAAAGCTTCATGACGATCTCCCGATGCAAACTGAACCCCGGCGATCAAAGCGCGAAACGCACGGGGAGTAAATCGACTTTGTTGCGCTGCAACTCACCGATTGCGTTGAGGTGGACGGTTATCGAGCTCAGCCACGCAGCGCTCCGCGCAGGAGCACGTCCAGGCCGACGGCCATGACCTTGGCGGATTCGACCATATCGTCGATGCCGACCCACTCGTCCGGCTGATGCGCGAGGTCGAGGATGCCCGGGCCGTAGGCGATGCAGTCGTGCAGGTGGCCGATGCGGGCGACATGCTTCTGGTCGTAGGTGCCGGGCGAAATCACGTAGTCCGGCTCCTTGCCGAAGATCTCGCGGATGCCTTCGGCAACCGCGGTCACCACCGGTGCATCGCGCTCGGTCATCGTGGGCTGGACCTCCATCAGATCGCGGATCGCGTAGTCGAATTTCGGGCGCTCGCGCTTGAGCCGGTCGAGGATGGAGGTGACCTCGCCCTTCACCTCGTCGATGGATTCTTCCAGCAGGAAGCGCCGGTCGATCACCGTGCGGCACGTATCGGCGACGTTAGGCGATGGCAGGCCGGGGAAGAAATCCTCGGTCTGGCCGCCGTGGATCGAATTGATGTTCATGGTCGAGCGGCGCGCGCCTTCCGGCACCACCGGCATCTGCGTCTGCTTGCGGTCGAGCGCGGGGAAAAGCTCTTCCTCGAAGGCGTGCAGCACCGCGCCCATGTGGCGGATCGCCGAATCGCCGAGGAACGGCATCGACCCGTGCGCGATCCTGCCCTTGGTTTCGATCTCTGCCCACCAGACGCCGCGATGACCGAGGCAGATGCGGTCCTTGTTGAGCGGTTCGGGAATGATGACGTGGTCGACGCGCGGCTTCGAAAAGAAACCCTTGGAGGCGAGGTAGGCAACGCCGCCGAAACCGCCCGACTCCTCGTCGACAGTGCCCGAAATTTCGATGGCGCCCGGAAAATCCGGATAGACGTCCATGAACACTTCCGCGGCGATGATGGAAGCGGCGAGGCCGCCCTTCATGTCGCAGGCGCCGCGCCCATAGACGCGGCCGTCCTTCACGACGCCGGCATAGGGGTCGACCGTCCAGCCTTCGCCGGCTTCCACCACGTCGATATGCGAGTTGAAATGCACCGTGGGGCCGTGGCCGCGTCCGTCGAACCGGGCGACGACGTTGGTGCGCGGATAGCGGTCCGAATCGCCCGGCGTGTCCTGCCCGCGGATGAGCTGCGTTTCGAAGCGCCGCTTCCTCAGCCGGTTGGCGATGAATTCGGCGCAAGGCGTGTAGGCTTCGCCGGGCGGGTTCACCGTCGGAAAGCGGATCAGGTCGGCAGTTAGGGCGACGAGTTCGTCGCGGCGGTCGTCGATGGCGCGGAAGAGCTGTTCGTTCATAGGCGCTATTGAGCAGGCGGGTATGGGGGCTGGCAAGCAGGCTCTTTGGTCCAGCCTGATTTCATTATGCCAGCCAGCCCGATATGCGAAAGATTGTTAGGAAATCTGCGGCAGACTCCCCCACATCGCCCGCCGGTGCACCATACGCACGATGGGATGGGACAGTTTGGGGTTCGACGCATGAACAGGTTTATGCTGGCCGCCGCATCGGTGGCGCTGCTGCTCATTTCCGGCCTTTCGGCCCAGGCATCCAGCGTCGTGGCGCGCGTTGACGTCGCCGCGCAGAAGATGACCGTCACGCATTATGGCAAGGTGCTCTACGAGTGGCCGGTTTCGACCGCGCGTGCCGGCTATACGACGCCGCGCGGCGAGTTCCGGCCTTACAGGGTCCATAAATTGTGGCTCTCGCGCACCTACGACAACGCGCCGATGCCCTTTGCCGTCTTCTACGATCGCGGCTGGGCGGTGCATGGCACCGATGCCGTCAGCCGGCTTGGACAGCCTGCCTCGCATGGCTGCGTGCGGCTTGCGACACCGAATGCGGAAGCCTTCTACCGGCTTGTGCGCCAGGTCGGCGCAGGCAACACGCGCATCATCGTGGAGAACTGAGGCCGCCAGCCGGCGAAAAATATTCCACACCATGTCGCCTTTCCGGCATTTCAATCCCGAACCGTCTTGCATAGACCTGACAAGGTTAGGGAGCGTTCAGTGATGTCGGATCATCGGCTCGACCTGTCGAGACCTGTTTCGGACGAGGTCCGCAAGACGACCTGCTATATGTGCGCCTGCCGGTGCGGCATCGACGTGCACCTGAAGGATGGCAAGGTCCGCTACATCGAGGGCAACCGCGACCATCCGGTGAACAAGGGCGTGCTTTGCGCAAAGGGTTCGTCCGGCATCATGCAGCATTACGCGCCGGCGCGCCTCGATTCGCCGCTGCTGCGCACGGGGCCGCGCGGGTCGGGCGAATTCCGCAAGATTTCATGGGACGAAGCGCTGAGGCTCGCAACGGAGTGGCTTGGCGAGGTACGCGACCGCGATCCGAAGAAGCTCGCCTTCTTCACCGGCCGCGACCAGTCGCAGTCGCTCACCAGCTTCTGGGCGCAGCAGTTCGGCACACCCAACTATGCCGCGCATGGCGGGTTCTGCTCCGTCAACATGGCGGCTGCCGGCATCATGACCATCGGCGGCGCGTTCTGGGAATTCGGCGCGCCGGACTGGGAGCGCACGAAGCTGTTCGTGATGTTCGGCGTCGCCGAGGATCACGATTCCAATCCGCTCAAGATGGGCATTTCGAAGCTGAAGAAGCGCGGCGCGCGGTTCGTTTCGGTCAATCCGGTCCGCACCGGCTATTCGGCGGTTGCCGACAACTGGATCGGGGTGCGACCGGGGACAGACGGTCTGCTGATCCTGGCCGTCGTCCACGAGCTTCTCAAGGCGCGGCGCATCGATGTCGACTATCTCGTGCGCTACTCCAATGCGCCGTGGCTGGTGATCGACGCGCCGGGCACGGCCGAGCACGGGCTTTTTGCCCGGGACGTTGCCGGCAAACCGCTGGTCTTCGAGACCGTGACCGAGCGTGTCGTGCCCGCCGGGTCGAAGGGTGCACGGCCGTCGCTTTCCGGACGCATGACGCTTCCTGACGGGCGCGCCGTGGTGCCATCCTTCCAATTGCTGGCGGAGGAATATCTCGATCCGCGTCACGCGCCCGAGGCCGTGGCCGACCGGGTCGGAGTCGATGCCGCGACGATCCGCGGGCTCGCCGAGGAAATCGGCCGCGTCGCCTTCGACGAGGCGATCGAGATCGAGCAACCATGGACAGATGTTTACGGCGAACGCCACCAGACCTTCGTCGGCCGCCCGGTCTCGTTCCATGCGATGCGCGGCATCTCGGCCCATTCCAACGGCTTCCAGACGGCGCGCGCGCTGCACATGCTGCAGGTGCTGATCGGCGCGATCGACTGCCCCGGCGGGTTCCGTTTCGAGCCGCCTTACCCGAAGCCCCTGCATGCCCATCCGCGCCCGCACGGCAAGTCGGAGCATTTCGGCTCGAATCAGCCGCTTGCCGGCCCGCATCTCGGCTTTCCGCTCGGGCCCGAGGACCTTCTGGTCGACGCTGAAGGCAAGCCGACGCGCATCGACAAGGCATTCTCCTGGGAAGCGCCGATCTCGGCCCATGGCCTGATGCATATGGTCATTGCCAACGCACATGCCCGCGATCCGTA
>JAEWFU010000477.1 GCA_023388675.1 Pseudomonadota bacterium
GAATAGCGATAG
Source organism: Pseudomonadota bacterium (assembly GCA_023388675.1). GTDB lineage: Bacteria > Pseudomonadota > Alphaproteobacteria > Rhizobiales > Rhizobiaceae > Aerobium. The sequence continues at coordinate 13 of JAEWFU010000477.1, forward strand.
CGCCGCAGTTCCGGCAGTGCGACCTGCCCCATCGTCGAAGCCGTCGCGGTGGACGAACCGCAGACCGCGCCGAACCCGGCGCAGGCCGTGATTGCGGCCATGGCGACGCCGCCACGGAAACGGCCCAGCCATGCGTTGGCGGCACGGAACAGGTCGCTGGAGAGGCCGCAGCGCGACGCAAGCCCGCCCATGAGAATGAACATCGGCAGGACCGACAGATCGTAGTTCGAGAACTGCGCGTAGGCGAGGTCCTTGAGCTGGTTCAGGACGATCATCGGTCCCGACTGCAGCGATATGCCGACGATGCCGACGAGGATCATCGTATAGGCGATCGGCACGCGAACCGCGATCAGTGCCAGAAGCCCGGCGAGACCCGCTATCCCAGTGATGTAGCTGTCCATGATCGCGTCAACCGGTACTGGATGCGTCGCGCGACGCGCGAGCGCTGGCGAGAAGGGTCACGATCGCCGCGCACAGCAGCAGCGCCAGCGAGACGAGGATCGGCGGAAAGGCCGTCCACAGCGGCAGTTTCAGCACGGGGGTCACTTCCGGATAGCGCAGGTAGCTGCGGAAGCCCGACCACATCTGCACCAGCAGCAGAAACGAGAAAGCGATGGCGAAAAGCGCGGAAAAGGCTGCCATGAGATGTTTGCCGCGCGCGCTCATGCCTTCCGTGAACACGTCGACGGTCACGTTCGAGCCCGTCATCTGGCAATAGGGCAGGAACATGAAGATCGCGACGGCGATGATGTGTTTGACCAGCTCATGGTCCGCGGCGAACGGACGTCCAAAGAACAGGTTCGACAGCGCGCTCGCAGCCGTCATCAGCGCGAGGCCCAGGGTCAGTATTCCGCCGCCCAGCGCCCACCACCGCACGATCCGGACCAGCAGCCCGCCGAGTGCCGTTCTTGTGGGGGGCGGGGGAGGCTCGGTGCCTCCCCCGGTCAGTTCCGCCGCGCTCAAGACTTGTGCGCCGCAAGCGCGTTGCGCGCTGCCTCTACGAGGCCGGCGGCATCGAACGCGCCCGACTGTTCCTCGACCCAGCGGTCGACGACAGGAGCAAGCGCCGTGTTGAAGGCGTCCATCTCTTCCTGCGTGAGCACGACATGTTCGTTACCCTTGTCCGTGGCCATCTTGATGCCGAAATCGTCGGCGCCGCGCCAGATCTGTGCCACTTCGCGCAGCCAATCCTCGCCGCTGTGCTTGGTGAAGATCTCCTTCAGGTCGTCTGGCAGGCCTTCCCAGCGTGACTTGTTCATGGAGACCTGGAAGGTCGTCGTGCCGAAGCGGTTATTGTCCGGCCCCTCGACCTGATATTGCGTGGATTCGAAAAGCTGCAACGGCGGGATGATCTCCCAGGGGATCAGGGCGCCGTCGACCGCGTTCGTGCTCAGGGCCTGGGGCAGGTCCGGCACGGGCATCGTCACCGGCGTGGCGCCCATCGCCTCCACCACCGCATTGCCGGTGGGGCCGGGAACGCGCAGTTTGAGCCCCTGTGTATCGGCGGGCGAGCGGACGAGCTTGCTCGCCATGTGCAACGCCTGGCCCGCATGCACGTGCATGAACAGGACATGGACGTCGGAAAACTCGTCCGCGAGATGCTCGTCGAACATGTCGCGCATGGCGAGGTTCGCTGCGGCCAGGTCATTGGTGAAGACGGTGGGGAGTTCGAACACTTCGGAGCGGGGGAACAGGCCGGGCGTGTACCCATTCACTGTCCAGACGATGTCGACCACCCCGTCCGCAACCTGGCGGAAGAGCTGCGGCGGCGCACCGCCCAGCGACATTGCGGGGTAGATCTCGATCTTTATGCGGCCGGCCGACTCGTCCTGAATGGCCTTGGCCCAAGGCTCGAGCATCTGCGTATGCGCAGGGGCTTTGGGACCGAGGAAATGGTGAAGCTTGAGCTCCACCTCGGGGTTCTGCGCCCAGGCCTGTCTCAGATAGGCGGGCATCGCGACGGCGGCAGCCGTCGCGGCAAGAAACTGCCGACGTCCGATCATCAATCTTCCTCCCGTTGGCGCGGCGGCACGTGCGACCGCGCGTCATTCGCCGCCGGGACGGAACCTCCTCCCGTCCTGTGCGGCATTATCCACGATAAGAGGCGCACTTCATCGTCGGAATAGACATTTTCAGGCAATAATTGCACTTTATGCGGAAGGGTGCGAGGGGAGATTTCGATGGTGCTTTTTGCAAATCAGCCCGAACCGGGCGCGCAGCTCGATGCGGAAGTCTCTCTGGTTCGGGGCGAACTGACCTCCGGTGAATGGACGTTCCGCGATGCGCGACACCGCGGCTTCGTCCTGGAATCCGGCAGGGGGCGGGTCAGGATGGCCGATGGCGAGATCGCCTTTGCCGCGCCGTGTCTGCTATGGCTGCCGGCCGGCGCCCGGGCGCGGCTCCTGCTCGAAGCCGGCTCGCGCGGCATTTCGCTCGCGGTCAACGAGGTCGGGATTGCGGGCGCCATCACCTCGGGACCTTTCGCCGGCCAGATGCGCGCGACGCTTGGACAACCGCTGATCCACCAGCGGCTGGAAGCCCGTCAGGCGAGGCGCTTCTACGACACGCTGGAAGCGATCGGCGAGGAAGCCACGCTCGACCTGCCGGCGGGGCAGGAGGCGCGCCGCCATCTGCTCGCGCTGTTCTTCATTTCGACCTGGCGTCTGTCGGGACCTATGCTGCGCGAGACGAGGCCGCTTCCGCGCACCATCGCGCAACGCTTCCTTCATGCGGTCGACCTGCATTTTCGTGACCACTGGACGATTGCGCGTTACGCCGACGAGGTCGGGGTTTCCCCGGACAGGCTCAACGCCACGGTGCGACGCACCACGGGGCGATCGCCGCTGGCGCTCATCCATGGCCGCCTGATGCGCGAGGCCGAGGCCCTGCTGGACGATTCGAGCTTGCAGATTTCCGAGATCGCGGAGGAACTGGGTTTTTCCGATCCAGCCTATTTCAGCCGCTTCTACAAGCGGTTGTCCGGGCACTCGCCGAACATGCAGCGGCGCGACCTTGCGCGCCGCCACGGAGCTCCGTCTTTTGCCGCCTGGCCCTGACGGACGCGAAGCGTCCGTCCGACAGCCTCAGCTTCGAATGGCGCGCGCGCCCCAGATGAGGATGCAGGCGCCGACGAACCCGGCCACGAGATAGCCGAGCCAGCCGCCGAACGATACGCCGAGCAGCCCGAACAGGAAGCTCGCCACCGCCGCGCCGACGATCCCGAGAATGATGTTGAGGAAGAGGCCGGTATCGCTCTTCATGACGCTGGATGCGATCCAGCCCGCCAGCCCGCCTATGATAATGGCCGCAATCCAGCCCACGCTTGCGTCGTCCATGTGCAGTCTCCTCTGCCGCCGCCCCGCTGCCATATTGGTTCACCTTCCGCGCGCATTGGCAAGACATCTCGCGCCTGGACCATCACGAGCACGCGTCCCGACCCTGTTCAGGCCTGCCGGGGGTTGTTAGCTTTCCCACGCGGGAAGGGCAGTCGAGGAGGTGGAATACATGCGTTCGTTACGCGGTTACACATTTGTCCTGGCGCTGGCGGTTGCAATGCCGGCAGCGATCGCCCAGGAAGCGCCCCAGCCCGAAGCGACCACGAAACTGGCCGAGCGCGTCTCCGTGCGGGCCAAGGAATTCATGGTCGCGAGCGCCCATCCGCTGGCTACGAGCGCCGGCTATGCCGTGCTCGAGGCGGGCGGTACCGCCGCGGATGCCGCAGTCGCCGTTCAGGCGATGCTGGGGCTGGTCGAGCCGCAGAGTTCAGGCCTGGGAGGCGGCGCCTTTGCGCTTTATTGGGACGCCGCACTCGGCGAGTTGACCACCTATGACGCGCGCGAGACAGCACCGCTTGCCGCCGACGAGAAGTACTGGCTGGGTGAAGACGGCGCGCCTGTGGAATTCATCGCCGCCGTCGTCGGCGGCCGCTCGGCTGGCGTGCCGGGGACGCCGAAGCTGATGGAAACGCTGCACGGCAAATTCGGACGTCTCCCATGGGGCGGACTGTTGCAGCCCGCGATCGATACGGCGGAGCAGGGGTTCACCGTCTCGCAGCGGCTTGCCGATGCGATCCCCGAGGCGCCCGGGCTCGACACGTTCGAGACGACGCGCAGTTACTTCTTCGATGCCGCCGGCAGCCCGCTTGCCGAAGGCGCCACGCTTGAAAACCCCGCCTATGCGCGCACCCTGCGGCTTGTCGCCGATCAGGGTGCGGCGCCTTTCTATACCGGCCAGATCGCCCGCGACATCGTCGCAGCGGTGCAGACCGAGCCCAATCCCGGCCTGCTGACCATGGAAGATTTCGCGCGATACGAGGTGATCGAACGCGAGCCGGTCTGCATCGACTATCGCCAGAACGAGGTCTGCGGCATGGGTCCGCCGAGTTCGGGCGGTCTCACGGTTGGCCAGATGTTGGCCATGCTCGAGGCCTTCGACCTGCCGGCGATGGGTGAAGGCGTCGAGGCGCGCCATCTCTTCGCCGAGGCGTCACGCCTGGCCTTCGCAGACCGCGGCATGTACATGGCCGACAGCGATTTCGTCGACATGCCGAAGGGGCTTCTGGACCGCGCCTATCTGGCGGAGCGCGCCGCGCTGATCGATTCGTCGGCATCGATGGGCAAGGCTGAGGCCGGCGATCCGCCCTGGGACGAGACGAAGCTCTATGCCCCCGACGTGGAGCGACCGCGCCACGGCACCTCGCATTTCGTCATCGTCGACGGCGACGGCAACGCGATCTCCATGACGACGACGATCGAAAGCGGCTTCGGCAGCCGGGTGATGACCAACGGCTTCCTGCTCAACAACGAGCTGACGGACTTCTCCTTCGCGCCGGAGGCAGACGGCAAGCCGGTCGCCAATCGTGTCGAAGCGGGCAAGCGGCCGCGCTCGTCCATGGCGCCGACGATCGTGTTCCGCGACGACCGGCCGGTCCTGCTGACCGGCAGCCCGGGCGGCGCCAACATCATCAACTATGTCGCGCTCTCGCTCGTTGCCCTGCTCGACTGGAACATGGACCCGCAGGAAGCGGTCGACCTGCCGCATGTCGTCAACCT
>JAEWFU010000258.1 GCA_023388675.1 Pseudomonadota bacterium
GCATCATGGTCGTCTCGGCGGAGAAGTCGCAGCACCAGAACCGCGCCCGCGCCATGCAGATCCTGCGGGCGCGCCTCTACGACATGGAACGTACGAAGGCCGCGGAAGAGCGATCCGAATCACGCCGCCTGCAGGTCGGCTCCGGCGACCGCTCGGAGCGCATCCGCACCTATAATTTTCCGCAAGGCCGTCTCACCGACCATCGCATCAACCTCACGCTCTACAAGCTCGACCGGGTGATGGAGGGCGAACTCGACGAAATCGTCGACGCGCTGATCGCCGACCATCAGTCGAAGCTCCTTTCGGAGATGGGATAGTTGCAGGCGCCCGCGTCCCGTCATCCCTCTTTCGAACCATGACTGGTGCGGTCCCCTTCCGTCTCGGCGCACTGGTCGTCCACGTCCGCCAGACCCTCACCAAGGCCGGCCTGACCGAAGCAGCGCTCGACGCTCGGCTGCTGGTCGAGCATTTCACGGACACCAGCCGTACCGACGCGATCACCGACCCTCAAAGGCCGGTGCCCGAGGAACAGGTTGCCGCCGTCCTGTCGGCGCTGGCGCGACGGATCGGTGGCGAGCCGGTTCACCGCATTATCGGCGCGCGCGACTTCTACGGCATGCGGCTGACGCTGTCTCCGGGCACTCTGGAGCCGCGTCCCGATACCGAGGCGTTGGTGGACCTGGCTCTGCCCTTCGTGCGCGCTGCGGCCGACCGGCACGGGACCTGCCGAATACTCGACCTCGGCACGGGAACCGGCGCGATCGCACTGGCGCTGCTGTCGCAGGAGCCCCGTTCTCAGGCGGTCGGCGCGGATATTTCCGACGATGCGCTTGCAACCGCCGCAATCAATGCCGATATGACCGGCAACACCGGACGTTTCCAGGCGGTGCGCTCGCACTGGTACAGCGAGATCGAGGGGCGGTTTCACATCATCGTCTCAAATCCGCCTTACATAACGTCCAATGATATATTGTCGCTGGAGCGCGAGGTGCGGGACCATGACCCGCTTGCCGCGCTCGAGGGCGGGCCGGATGGCCTGGCGGCATATCGCGTGATCGCCGCAGGCGCGGCTCAATATCTGGAAGAGGGCGGCATTGCCGCTGTCGAGATCGGGCATGACCAGAGCGAGACGGTCGCCGCGATTTTCGCGGCTGCGGGATTCCGTTCAGCGGGCAGCGCGCGAGACCTCGCCGATGTGGTGCGAGCCCTTGCGTTCAGCCGCTAGGGCCGGAATGGCGCAGTGCAGAAAACGCTTGGCAAGGATGGATATTGCGGATAGTTTCCGCCTACCGGATGAGACGAAGCAGGCAGTGCTGTTATCGATTCGGTTCCCAGGGAACAAGCTGCCTTCTTGCGTGAACGACGCCTCAAGCTTCGTGCGGGGATCGTCCGGCAACTGACATGGATCGAGACAGGGATCGACGTGGCGGCGGCGCGAACCTAGCGGCTGATCGCCAATACCAACCTGAAGACGGCGGCAACGGATCCGCCTCTCCGGAACGGACAGCATTCTCAACAGAAGAGAGAAGAATGAGGCCACAGCAGAACAGGCGCATGCGCGGACGCGGCGGGAATGGCAACAATCCCAACCGGAAAGGTCCCAATCCGCTGACCCGCAGCTACGAGAGCAACGGGCCGGACGTGAAGATCAGGGGCTCCGCGCAGCAGATCGCCGAAAAATACACCACGCTGGCACGTGACGCGCAGAGCGCGGGCGACCGGGTGATCGCGGAAAACTATCTGCAGCACGCCGAGCACTACAACCGCATCATCATGGCTGCGCAGGAAAACATGCCGCAGCAGCAGATGCGCAACCAGCGCGACGAGGATGACGAGGACGAAGAGGGTAACAGCTCCTCCGTCAACGAGCAGCCCACGCAGCAGCATCAGCACAACCAGCACCAGAATCACAATCAGAACCGCAACAACGGCTCCGGTCCGCAGCCGGTGATCGAGGGCGTTCCCGCCGAGGTCGCGCTGAAGCAGGGTGGTGGTTCGGAGGCGTCCGCCGAGGTCGCGCCGGAAGGCGAGACCAATGGCGAAGAAACGCCTGCCGAGGCCGCGCCGCGTAAACCGCGCCGTCCGCGCCGCCCCCGCGTCAAAGCCGGCGAAGAAGCCGCGCCTGAGGGCGACCAGCCCTCGGGCAGCGACGAACCAGTCACGGAAGCCGCGCAATAGGCGCGCGCTCAATGACGAAAGCTGAAACGGCGGGCCTGTCCCGCCGTTTTTCGTTTGCGACGCCGCGTTGCGATCTTGAGGTCATGGGAAAACATACCCATATCCGCCAAAGCTGGACCTGCCGCAGCGGTCTTTTGACTTTGGTCATTGTCCAAGGGGGTCCGTCACCTGAATACTGACCCGGTGCCGCGAAGCGGGCCGGGGAGGGAATGGAGACGCTTATGAACATCGAGAAATACTCCGAGCGCGTTCGGGGCTTCATCCAGTCTGCCCAGACCATGGCCCTTTCGCGCAGCCACCAGCAGTTCACGCCCGAGCACATCCTCAAGGTTCTCATCGACGACGAGGAAGGGCTGGCAGCCTCGCTGATCGAGAGCGCCGGCGGGCGCCCGCGCGACGCGAAGCTTGGCGTCGATGCCGCGCTTGAGGCGATGCCGAAAGTCGAGGGCGGCAACGGCCAGCTTTACCTCGCGCAGCCGCTTGCCAAGGTGTTTTCCACCGCCGAGGATCTTGCGAAGAAGGCGGGCGACAGCTTCGTTACGGTCGAGCGCCTTCTGCAGGCGCTTGCGATGGAAAAATCCGCCAAGTCCGCCGACATTCTCGCCAAGGCCGGTGTCACGCCGACCGCCCTCAACCAGGCGATCAACGACGTTCGCAAGGGGCGCACCGCCGATTCGGCTTCCGCCGAGCAGGCCTACGACGCGCTCAAGAAATATGCCCGCGATCTGACGGCCGACGCGCGTGCCGGCAAGCTCGACCCCGTCATCGGCCGCGACGACGAGATTCGCCGCACGATCCAGGTTCTGTCGCGGCGCACCAAGAACAACCCGGTTCTCATCGGCGAGCCCGGCGTCGGCAAGACGGCAATCGCAGAGGGACTCGCGCTGCGCATCGTCAATGGCGACGTGCCCGAATCGCTGAAGGACAAGCAGTTGATGGCGCTCGACATGGGCGCGCTGATTGCTGGCGCGAAATATCGCGGCGAGTTCGAGGAGCGGCTGAAGGCGGTGCTCAACGAGGTGACGGCCGCCAACGGCAACATCATCCTGTTCATCGACGAGATGCACACGCTGGTCGGTGCCGGCAAGGCCGACGGCGCGATGGACGCATCCAACCTGCTCAAGCCGGCGCTGGCGCGGGGCGAGCTGCACTGCGTCGGCGCGACCACGCTCGACGAGTACCGCAAGCATGTCGAGAAGGATGCCGCGCTCGCACGCCGCTTCCAGCCCGTCTTCGTCGACGAGCCGACGGTCGAGGACACCGTCTCGATCCTGCGCGGTCTGAAAGAGAAGTACGAGCAGCACCACAAGGTACGCGTCTCCGACAGCGCGCTGGTCTCGGCCGCCACGCTCTCCAACCGCTACATCACCGACCGCTTCCTGCCCGACAAGGCCATCGACCTCGTCGACGAGGCGGCCTCGCGGCTGCGCATGCAGGTCGATTCGAAACCGGAAGAGCTCGACGAGCTCGACCGCCGCATCATGCAGCTCAAGATCGAACGCGAGGCGCTGAAGGTCGAGAAGGACGAGGCGTCGAAGGACCGGCTCGTCCGGCTTGAAAAGGAACTCACCGACCTCGAGGAGCAGTCGACCTCGCTGACGGCGAAATGGCAGGCCGAGAAGGAAAAGCTCGGTCTGGCGGCCGACCTCAAAAAGCAGCTCGACGAGGCGCGCAACGAACTGGCGAGCGCTCAGCGCAAGGGCGAGTTCGCCAAGGCGGGCGAGCTTGCCTATGGCCGTATCCCCGACCTTGAGAAGAAGCTGGTGGAAGCCGAATCGGCCGAGGCGCAGGGCTCGATGGTCGAGGAGACCGTGACGCCTGCCCATATCGCGCATATCGTGTCGCGCTGGACCGGTATCCCGGTCGACAAGATGCTCGAGGGCGAGCGCGAGAAGCTGCTGCGCATGGAAGACGAACTCGCAAGGCGTGTCGTCGGCCAGGGCGAGGCGGTGCAGGCTGTGTCGAAGGCCGTGCGCCGTGCGCGGGCGGGCTTGCAGGACCCGAATCGGCCGATCGGCTCGTTCATGTTCCTCGGGCCTACCGGCGTCGGCAAGACCGAGCTCACCAAGGCTCTCGCGAACTTCCTGTTCGACGATGAGAGCGCGATGGTTCGCATCGACATGTCGGAGTTCATGGAGAAGCACTCGGTCGCCCGGCTGATCGGCGCGCCTCCCGGCTATGTCGGCTACGAGGAGGGCGGTGCGCTGACCGAAGCCGTGCGCCGCAGGCCCTATCAGGTCGTGCTGTTCGATGAGGTCGAGAAAGCGCATCCGGATGTCTTCAACGTGCTCCTGCAGGTGCTCGATGACGGTCGCCTGACCGACGGTCAGGGCCGCACGGTCGACTTCCGCAACACGCTGATCATCATGACGTCGAATCTCGGCGCCGAATTCCTGGTCTCGCTGGGCGAGAACGAGGATGTCGACAAGGTCCGCGACGAGGTCATGGGCGTAGTTCGGGCATCGTTCCGGCCCGAGTTCCTCAACCGTGTGGACGAGGTGATCCTGTTCCACAGGCTGCGCCGCCAGGACATGGGGCAGATCGTGGCGATCCAGCTCAAGCGGCTGGAGGCGCTGCTGGCCGACCGCAAGATCGAGCTCGACCTCGACGCCGACGCGATCGAGTGGCTTGCCAACAAGGGTTACGACCCCGCCTATGGCGCGCGCCCGCTCAAGCGCGTGATCCAGAAGGAGCTTCAGGACCCGCTGGCTGAGAAGATCCTGATGGGCGAAATCCTCGACGGCTCGACGGTCAAGGTTACCGCCGGTTCCGACCGGCTGAACTTCCGTTCCAAACCGCGCGCGGTGGAAGACGCCGAGGCGGCTTAGGCGAGGCCAACTCGAAAACAGAAAGGGCCGGTCATTAGACCGGCCCTTTTCCATGCCCTTCCGTCAGGCGCGCAAATCGGGAGGAGCGGCAAGATAG
>JAEWFU010000518.1 GCA_023388675.1 Pseudomonadota bacterium
TGTCGCCCGCAAGCTGCTGGTCGGCCGTTCGAACATCACCATGCTTCTGCCGCAGCTCGAAAAGCAGGGCTTGATCCGGCGCGAGGGCGACAAGAAAGACAAGCGCGTCATGCGCCTGTTCCTGACGGAAGACGGCGAGGCGCGGCTTATGGAAGCGCTGAAGGTCTACACGGCGCTGATCGACCGCGTCATGGCGCAGTCGACGCCGGCCCAGTGCGATGCGATGGGCGAGCAGATGCGCCGCATCGAGGAAATGCTCAGCGGCGACGACTAGAGCCGCGCGTCACCACATCGTTTTCCGGGCGCGTTCCGGCCACTCCGCGTCGTAGGCCTCGCCGTCGATGCGGGCCTGGCTGGTCGCCGCGAGTATCCGGCCCGGCGTCGGCAGGCTTTTCGGATCGACGTGACGGTCCGGGTTCCAGAGTTCGGAACGCACGATCGCCCGCGCGCACTGGAAATAGACCGCCTGTATGGTGATGACGATCACCGAGCGCGGCGCCTGGCCGTCGACGGCGAAAGACGCGCAGAGCTCCGGATCGATCGACAGCGTCGCCTTGCCGTTCACCCTCAGCGTCGTGCCCGAACCCGGCACCAGAAACAGCAGGCCGACCCGGCCGTCACGCACGATGTTCTTCAGCGAATCCGCCCGGTTGTTGCCGCGGCGGTCGGGCATCAGCAGCGTGCGTTCGTCTGCCACCCGCACGAAGCCGCGCAGATCGCCGCGCGGAGAGCAGTCCAGCCCCTCCGGCCCGCTCGTCGCCAGCGAGACGAACGGAGATGCTTCGATGAAAGCGGCATATTCCGGGATCAACCGGTCCAATTCCTTGACCAGCGACGTCTCGCCCGGCTTGCCGTAGATCGCCTCGAGTTGCTCGACGCTGGTGATTTCGGTCATGTCAGCGCTCCCTCGAAAGCCCCTTGGCGGCCAGTTCGTCCAGATAGGACTGCCAGCGTGTTTCCTTTTCGTGACCGAGCGTGTGGAAATAGTCCCAGGTGAAGATGCCGGTGTCGTGCATGTCGTCGAAGGTGATGCGCACGGCATAGTTGCCGACCGGGTCGACCTTGAGGATCGTGACGTCCTTCTTGCCGGGCACCGTCACCCGCTGCTCGGGCGAATGACCCTGAACCTCCGCCGATGGCGACAGCACCCGCAGCATCTCCGCCGGAAAGGCGAAAGGCGTGTGGCCCGGAAAGGTCACGGTCATCAGGCGCCTGTCCCTGGACACGCGCAGTTCTGTGGGTGCGGTCATTCGCATTGATCCGGTCTGGTTTCGGCGGCGACACTAGCTCCGCCGATCGTTGCTGGCCATATGCATTGCGGCCCTGGCCCTTGAATTTCCTTGGCGATTGCCCGACATTCGCCGGTGGAACGCAAGCGCAACCAACGCGACAGGCGCCAAAATCGCGCCAGAGGAAACGCAGGCCCATGAGCTTTGCCGGCAGCAGCATGATCGATCCGTTCGGACGCTCGATTTCCTATCTGCGCGTCTCGGTCACGGACCGCTGCGATTTCCGCTGCACCTACTGCATGGCCGAGGACATGGCCTTCCTGCCCAAGAAGGACCTGCTCAGCCTCGAGGAACTCGACCGGCTCTGCACCGTCTTCATCGAAAAGGGCGTGCGCAAGCTGCGGCTGACCGGCGGTGAGCCGCTGGTGCGCAAGAACATCATGCACCTCGTGCGTCAACTCTCGCGGCATCTGGAGACCGGCGCGCTGGAAGAGCTGACGCTGACCACAAATGGTTCCCAGCTTTCGCGTTTCGCGCACGAACTCGCCGATTGCGGCGTAAAGCGCATCAACGTCTCACTCGACACCCTCGACCCCGACAAGTTCCGCACGATCACCCGCTGGGGCGATCTCTCCAAGGTGATGGCGGGCATCGAGGCGGCAGAAGCGGCCGGCCTCAAGATCAAGATCAACGCCGTTGCGCTGAAGGGCTTCAACGACGCGGAACTGCCCGAGATGCTGCGCTGGGCGCATGGCCGCGGCATGGATCTGACCGTCATCGAGACGATGCCGATGGGCGAGATCGACGCTGACCGCACCGACCAGTATCTGCCGCTCTCCCAATTGCGCGCCGACCTCGAACGCCGCTTCACGCTAACCGACATTCCCTACAAGACCGGCGGCCCGGCGCGCTATGTCGAGGTCGCGGAAACGGGCGGGCGGCTGGGTTTCATCACGCCGCTCACGCACAATTTCTGCGAAAGCTGCAACCGCGTGCGGCTGACCTGCACCGGCATGCTCTATATGTGCCTCGGACAGGACGACGATGCCGACCTGCGTGCTCCGCTGCGCGCATCCGAGGGCAACGAACTGCTTTCCAATGCGATCGACGAGGCAATCGGGCGCAAGCCGAAAGGCCACGACTTCGTCATCGACCGGCGTACCCGCAGGCCAGCCGTCGCCCGCCACATGAGCGTCACCGGCGGCTAAAGCCTCAGCCAGGCCTTTATGGCCTCATCATTCGACAATGCTGTCCGTTGCTTTGGCCCGCTCCGGGCCATAGGTCTGTGCCAATACAGAATCACCGGACCTGCCCTTGCCACTCTCCCCGAACCTGCGCGGCTCGCTTTTCATCGTCATTT
>JAEWFU010000011.1 GCA_023388675.1 Pseudomonadota bacterium
CCATAGCCCTGATAGCCGTTGCGCCGCTCCACCACTTCGAGAAACAGGCCCTCGCCGAAGAGCGGACTGTAGAGCTGGTAGTACTCGCCGCCGTCGGCATCGCGGTCGTAGAGGATGTTGGCCTCGCGCAGCCTGTCCGCGAGGTCCGGTGCGAGGCCCAGCCGCGCCTCCAGATCGTCGTAGTAGTTGCGCGAGATCTGCAGGGTGGCAAACCCCGCGGCCTTGATTGCCTCGGCCGTCGCGAAGATGTCGGCGCTGGAGAAGGCAAGATGTTGCACCGATGAGCCGAAACTTTCGGCAACGAAGCGGCCGGCGAGCGTGCGCCGGCTCTCCGCGCCGTTGAGCGTCAGCCTGAACCGGCGATCGAGACCTTCGACGACCTGGCTGCGCACCAGTCCCGCTGGATCGACGACATCGACGGCAGGCGATTTCCGTGTCGCGAAGATCGACGTGTAGAAGAGCAGCCAGCTCAGCATCTCGTCGGTATTCATGGTCTGCGCGACGTGATCGATATGCAAAAGGCCGGCGCCGGGCCCTGACTGCTCCACCGGTTCGAACTCGACGTCCCAGACGCGGGACAGCCCCGACTGCTCGTCGATGAAGTAGAGGACGCTGCCGCCGACGCCGCGGATCGCGGGAATTTCGAGCTCGCCCGGCCCGCGCGGCTCGAAAAAGACTTCCGCCCCGAGCGCGGTCGCGCGTTCCACGGTCGCCTTAGCGTCTTCGACCCGCAGACCGATCGCGTAGGCCGAAAGGCCGTGGACGGTATGGGACGAATGCGCGAAGCCGTCCTTGCCGGTGTTGATTACGATGTTGATGTCGCCCTGGCGATAAAGGACCACATCGCGGTTGCGGTGCCGGGCGGCGAGCGTGAAACCCATCGAGGCGAGAAGCCGGGCCAGCCCGGCGGCTTCGTCCTCGTTCGCAGCGAACTCGACGAACTCCACACCCTCGACGGCGACCCGGTCCGGCATTGGCGGCAGATCGACAGCGACCGGCTCGCTGCGCCGTACCTGGTCCATGAGATAGACGAGCGAACGGTGCCCGTCGGCCGCGATGGAGCGGGCGGAGCCGCCGCGGAACTGGTCGTTGAAGATCTCCAGCGAGATCGGCCCGGCATAGCCTGTCGCCGCCACGGCGCGCATGAAGTCGGCTACCGGGAGGTCGCCCTCGCCGGGCATGTTGCGGTAGTGGCGGCTCCACTGCAGCAAATCCATGTCGAACTTCGGCGCGTCCGCAAGCTGGACGATGAAGATGCGGTCACCCGGGATCGAGCGGATCGAGGCGACGTCGATCCCGCGTGCGAGCGTGTGGAACGAATCGAGGATCAGTCCGATATTGGGATGGTCGGTCCGGCGGACCACCTCCCATGCGTCGCGATGATCATTGATGAAACTCCCCCAGGCGAGCGCTTCGTAGCCGACCCGCAGCCCTCGCTTCGCCGCGCGTTCGCCGAGCTCCCGAAAGTCTGCTGCTGCGCGGTCGATTCCGCCGAGAGCGACCGGCGACACGCTTGAGCAGATCAGCATAAGGTCGGTGCCCAACTCCTGCATCAGGTCGAACTTGCGCTCTGCCCTGTCAAAGGCGCGGCTCCGCTGCGGCTCGGGAAGCCCCTCGAAATCGCGGAACGGCTGGAACAGCGTGATCTCAAGACCGTGGTCGCGCACCATCCGGCCAACCTCCGCCGGTGAACCGTCGAAAGCGAGAAAATCGTTCTCGAATATCTCGACGCCGTCGAAGCCCGCTTCCGCAATCGCGGCGAGCTTCTCCTTCAGGTCCCCGCTGATCGAGACGGTGGCGATTGATGTCTTCATGTTCGACCCGTGACTTGCGCGCGCGACCGCGACGGTGTGCAGGCTTTCCGTCTGATCAAGTGGGCGAGTGCGAAATGAAGTCAAATACCAAGAATGGAAAGAATCATAACATAATGTTATGGCCGAGCCGTCTCGGCGTTCGCAGCGGCGGATAAAGGCCCGCCGCTGCCTCCGGACGTTTCGTAGTACGTTCGCGGCTCTGTCGGCCGCGAGACGTGCATCAGCCGGCGTGCTTGCGCACCACGCCGTAAACGATGTTGCGGTTGGTGCCGTAGAAAACCTCGGCGTCCACGGTGTTCTTGTCGACCGCGCCGTTGATGATGTCCCACATGTCGTCGGCCGAGCGCAGGATCAGCGGCCAGTCCATGAAGGTCTCCATGTAGCCGTCTGTCGTGATTTCGTCGCTGAAATTGGCGAACAGGAACTCGCCGCCCGGCTTCACGAACTCCATCGCGCGCTGCATCAGCCGGATGCCGACCGCACGCGGCAGATAGTCGTACAGACCGGACGCATAGACGAGATCGAACGTGCCGAGATTGTAGGCGCGGCGCAGGATTCCCTTGACGGACCCGTCGATGGCCTCGACGGCGGTACCCGCCAGATCGCGGTTGACGATACCGACGCTGATCGGGTCCTGATCGAGCCCCACCCAGCGCTTCAGCTTCTTCTCGGCCAGCGCCCGGGACAGTTCTGCTTCGCGAAGATGCCCGCAGGCAATCGCCAGAACCTCCGCGTTCTCGACGCGGTCGGCGGTTGCATCCACCGTCCTGGCAAGAATGTCTCGACGTTCGCGACCCGCGACCGAACTCGCAGCTTCGCTGGTGTAGGCATAGATATCCCGGCCCAGCTCCGTCGAGGAGGCCACGATATCGTCGGCACTCGGGTGCTTGTAATAGATGTCGAGAAGGCTGGCGTCGCCTGAATAGCCGCGCGGCTTGTCGAAGGACCAGCGTGTGAACGGGTCCTGCCGGAGGAATGCGGAAACCGGATGTTCCTGCGCGACCGGTATGAGCTGCTGCCAGACGGCCGGATTGACCTGATTGCGCAACTCATGCAGGCGGCCGGCCAGCCGATGGACGATCGTTGCCGCAGGCTCTCCCGTCTCGAAGGCCTGCCGAGCCAGATCGAGCATCAGCGCGAGCTGCGCTGCCTTCTCTTTGACGACCGCAGCATCGGCGACATCTGCCGCCGGCGCATGTTTCTTGATGAGTTGGGAGGTGATGAGACTC
>JAEWFU010000048.1 GCA_023388675.1 Pseudomonadota bacterium
TGAAGGCGATCGTCTGCGCGCGGATGAAGCCGCGCTCGAAGTCGGTGTGGATGACGCCGGCTGCCTGCGGGGCCTTCGAACCCTTCTCCACCGTCCACGCGCGGGTCTCCTTCGGACCGGCGGTGAAGTAGGTGATCAGGTTCAGCAGGTCATAGCCGGCGCGGATCAGCCGGTCGAGGCCGGGCTCCTCGAGGCCCATGGCTTCGAGATATTCCGTCGCCTCCTCGTCGGCGAGCTGCGCGACCTCTGCCTCGATCGCCGCCGAGATGACGACCGTCTTCGCCCCCTGTTTCTCGGCCATCGCCTCGACGGCCTTCGTGTGCTCGTTGCCGGCGGCAGCATCGCTTTCGGCGACGTTGCAGACATAGAGCACCGGCTTGGACGTCAGCAGGTTCAGGCCCTGCAGTATCTTGAGGTCCTCGGTTGCGATGCCGTCCAGCATCACGCGCACGGGCTTGCCGTCCTGAAGCAGCGCCAGCGCCTGCTCCATCACAGGCAGGACAGTCATCGCTTCCTTCTCCTTGCCGGTGGCGCGCTTGCGCACCTGCACGATGCGGCGTTCCAGGCTTTCGAGGTCGGCAAGCATCAGCTCGGTCTCGACGGTCTCGGCGTCGGCAACAGGATCGATGCGGCCTTCGACATGGGTGATGTCGTCATCCTCGAAGCAGCGCAGCACATGCACGATCGCGTCGACCTCGCGGATATTGGCGAGGAACTGGTTGCCCAGCCCTTCGCCCTTGGAGGCACCGCGCACCAGACCGGCAATGTCGACGAAGGAGATGCGGGTGGGGATGATCTCCTTCGACCCGGCGACGTCGGCGATTTGCCGCAACCGGCTGTCGGGTACGGCGACCTCGCCGGTGTTCGGCTCGATCGTGCAGAAGGGATAGTTGGCGGCCTGTGCCGCGGCGGTCTTGGTCAGCGCATTGAACAGCGTCGACTTGCCGACGTTGGGGAGCCCAACGATGCCGCATTTGAAACCCATGATGTGGTCCTATCGGGAAAGCAGAATTCGCACAGGGCTATGGGCGAAACGGCCGACCATCGTCAACCCCCGTTCCGTCATGCCGCAGATGCAATGCCCCATGCAAGCCAGGCTGCACCGCCAAGCACGAGCAGCCCCACCACGACCAGCAGGCCGTCGCGCGCAAGCATCGCCAGCGCAAAGAGCGAAATCGTCGCCGCGATTATGGTGGACGACATCGGCACCAGCTCCAGCACCGGAATGATCAGGGACAGCAGAAGGCAGATGAGCGCCCACAGGCGCGCCATGGGCGGATCGATCAGTATCGTCAGCCGACGTCGCGTCAGCCGATCGATAAAGCGGGCAGGGCGCTCGATGTGCCCGAGGATGCGCTCAAGGCGCTGCTGCCGCACCGTGCGATTGAGAATGAAGGCCGGCAGCCACAACCTGTCGCGGCCGATCACCATCTGGAAGGCAACGAGCGCAACGATCATGCCGCAGAAGGTCGACAGACCGATGATTGCGCTGGCGGGGGTTACAACAACCAGGGCCGGCGCCAGCATGAGCGGTGGAAACGCGCCTTCGCCGATGCGATGAACGATTTCTCCGACCGATACGCGCTCATCCGTCGCGCCCGCTTCCTCGACGCATTCGAGCACGGCCTCGATCGATTCAGGTGCGCAATCGTCCTTCATGATGCCAACAGACGCTTGGTGGCGCCGATTGGTTCCGGCGAAAGCCCGATTTAGCCCTTGTCGCCGAACAGCTTCCTAAGCATCGCGGCCATCGGGCCGGTCTCGGGAACCTGCGCGGCCGGCTGCCGGGGGCGTGCCTGACGGATATGGCTCTTGCCGGGTGCGGTGGGCCGTTCCGTCTTGCTGGCCGGCTCTTCCTTGCCCTGTACGGCAAGGCTCGTCTTGTTCATGAAGCCGTTGTCGTCGCCGGCGACCAGCTTGTCCGCATTGTCGGCGATTGCGTCCAGCAGCGGCTCCAGCCACTCCCGGTCTGCCTTGGCGAAGTCGCCGAGCACATGGGGGCTCACCATCTCCTTGACGCCGGGATGGCCGATGCCGATGCGCATGCGGCGATATTCCTTGCCGCAATGGGCGTCGATGGAGCGAATGCCGTTGTGGCCGCCTGCGCCGCCGCCGGTCTTGATGCGCACCTTGCCGGGCGCAAGATCGAGCTCGTCGTACATGACGAGCAGGTCGGCCGGTGAAAGCTTGTGGAAGCGCATCGCCTCGCCGACCGACTGGCCGGAGAGGTTCATAAAGGTCTGCGGCTTGATCAGAAGCACCTTCTGGCCGGCAATGCGGCCTTCGGCGATCAGCCCCTGGAACTTTTTCGACCAGGGGGCAAAGGAATGGCGGCGGGCGATTTCGTCCGCCGCCATGAAGCCGACATTGTGCCGGTTGTCTTCGTGCTTGGGGCCGGGATTGCCCAAACCAGCGATGAGCAGCATGGCGGATACTCCCGGCGCGGCGACTATTCCTCGTCGCCCTCTTCTTCCTCAACCTCGGCCGCCTCTTCGTCAGCCTCGGACTTGAGGCCAGCCGGCGCGGCGATGGTCGCAATGGTGAAGTCGCGGTCGGTGATCGTCGGCTTCACGCCCTTGGGCAGGTTGACCGACGAGACGTGGATCGAGTCGCCCAGGTCGGTGCCGGCGAGATCGACTTCGATGAAGTCGGGAATCTCGTTGGCGGGAACCGTCGCCTCGATGTCGTGGCGCACGATGTTCAGCACGCCGCCGCGCTTGATGCCGGCCGACTTCTCTTCATTAATGAAGTGGACCGGAATGTTGACGGTGACGACCGTGTTCTTGCTGACGCGCAGGAAGTCCACGTGCACCGGAAAATCGCGCACCGGATCGAGCTGGTAGTCCTTCGGCAGGACTTGGATCTTCTTGCCGTCGACGTCGATCGTGGCGATGGTGGTCATGAACCCGCCGCCATGGATCTTGTAGTAGACGTCCTTGTAGTTCAGGGCGATGGCAAGCGGGGTCTGCTTGTCGCCGTAAATCACTGCTGGCACCATGCCGTTGCGACGAAGTTCCCGGGCGGACCCCTTACCGACCCGTTCGCGCGCCTCGGCCTTGAGCTCGTAAGACTGGCTCATGGCATTTCCTTTCATTTCATTGCTGGAGCGTTCGCGGGCCTTAGCCCCCAAACGTCGAAAGCGGCTCTGCAGCCGCCCTCATCCGCGTTGCCTCCAAGGGTGTCTACGCGGGTGGCGGTGCTATAGCGGAAGAGGCGGCGGCGTGCAAGCACACGCCGCAGTCCTTGCGGTCAGCGGCCCTGCAGCACACGCACGACGGCCGGCGTCAACTGGCCTCTCGCGCCCGAATTGATGTCGCTGCGGGTCAGGCGGCCGGATGTGATGCCGTTGGTGATGCGCTGGCAATAGGTGCGCGGCACGTTGCGCAGCGAGGTGTTCATGACGGTCGCCATCGCCTGGCGCGTATTCGCCGGTTTGCGGCTGATATTGGTGACGCACTGGCTGACGAACTGGTTGCGAAGGCCGGGGCTGCCGCGCAAGGCTTCCCGGCTCGCGTCGTAATTGGTCTGCGTCACGCAAGCGGAAAGCAGCAGCACCGCGGCGGCTGAAAGACCGAACTTCGCAAACGGCATGGGTCTCCTCCCTGGAATGCCTGCCCGCCGGTCGCCAGTCAGCCAGATAAACGCGGTGGTTGCAACGCTGTTCAATCCGTAATGGTTGCCAAATCCTCCGGCCTAACGCACAGCCCGCAGTTCCCGCGTGCCCGGCAGGAAGATGGTGAGCAGTCCGAGGAACGGCAGGTACGAGCAGACTTGATAGACCCATTCGATGCCGTTGGTGTCGGCCAGCACACCGAGCACGGCTGCCGCGATGCCGCCCATGCCGAAGGCGAAGCCGAAGAATATGCCGGCGATCATGCCGACACGGCCCGGCACAAGCTCCTGTGCGAAGACGACGATGGCGGGAAAGGCCGATGCCATGATCACGCCGATCACGAAGGAAAGCACGCCGCTCCAGAAAAGGTCGGCGTAGGGCAGGGCGAGCGTGAACGGCAGCACGCCGAGGATGGAGAACCAGATCACCGTCTTGGAGCCGAAACGGTCGCCGATGGGGCCGCCCAGCACCGTGCCCAGCGCCATTGCACCCAGGAAAAGGAAGAGCATCAACTGCGACTGCTGCACGGTGACATCGAACTTCTCGATCAGGAAGAAGGTATAGTAGCTCGTCACGCTGGCGGTGTAGATGTTCTTGGTGAAGACCAGCAGAGCGAGAACGACGAGCGCGATCACGATACGCTTGCGCGGCAGCGGCAGCGTGGTGCTCAACGGTCCGCGTCCGGCATTGGCGGCGTGGTAGCGTCCGTACCAGTTGCCGACCTGACGCAGGATCAGCATGCCCAGCAGGGCGATCAGCGAAAACCAGGCAACGCTGGTCTGGCCACGCGGCACAACGATGAAGGCGGCGAGCAGCGGCCCGATCGCGGTACCGAAATTGCCGCCGACCTGGAACAGCGATTGCGCCAGCCCGTAACGCCCGCCCGAGGCGAGGCGCGCGACACGAGAGGCTTCGGGATGGAAGATCGCCGAGCCGATGCCGATCATCGCCGCGCCGAGCAACAGCAGGGAATAGCTCGAGGCGAAAGCAAGCAGCAGCAGGCCGAACATGCTCGACGCCATGCCGACGGGCAGCGATTGCGGCATCGGCTTGCGGTCGGTGTAGAGACCGATCGCCGGCTGCAGCAGCGAGGCAGTGACCTGAAAGGTGAGGGTCAGCAGGCCGATCTGCCAGAAGTCGAGCGCATAATCCGCCTTGAGCATCGGATAGATTGCGGCCAGCAGCGATTGCAGCACGTCGTTGAGCAGGTGGCAAAGGCTCACTGCCAGGATGACGGGAAAGACGGTGCTTTCGGCTGTTGGTCGGCTCGTGCCTGCTGCAATGTCGGACAAGATGGTCACCCTGATGATGGTTCGCCTGCTCCTTAGCGCTGTTGCAGGCGGTCGTCCTTCGTGGTTTGGTCGATTTCTTTCGCGAGTAGGCCACGATGGAGGTGGGCTCGATGAAGCAACCTGGCAGGGAACTAGCGGCGGCTACGCCCGAAGATCTGCAGCATCGGCTCGACTGGATCGAGACCGCGACGGGCGCCGTCGTCGCCTCGGCATCCGACTTTCCGGACGGGCATCGCGTGACGCCGCACAGGCACGGCCGCGCACAGCTTCTCCACCCCCTCTCCGGTGTCGTGATGGTCTCGACCGGGCAGGGGCGATGGATGGTGCCGGCAGATCATGCGATGTGGATTCCGGCAGGCGTCGAGCATGCCGTCGACATGCTGGGGCTGGTGCGGATGCGCTCGGCCTATGTGCTGCCGGGAGCAGCACCCGATCTGCCCGATACGCTGCGTGTGCTGGCGATGACCGACCTGATGCGCAGCCTGATCGTTGAGGCCGTGCGGATCGAGACTGCGACCGGCACCGAAGAACGAGCGGCAGCGATCATGAACCTCATCCTGCTGGAAATTCCCAATCTCGAGGAGCGTCCGTTTGCCTTGCCGTTCCCGTCCGATCCACGTCTGGCTGCGCTCTGCCGGCGCTTCGTCACCACGCCGACACCGCATGCAACCATCGACGACTGGGCCGCGGGGAGCGGCATGAGCCGGCGCAGCTTCACGCGCGCCTTCCTGCGCGAGACGGGGTTGAGCCTGTCCGTCTGGCGGCGGCAGGCGACCCTGTTTGCGGCGCTGCCGCGCCTTGCCGACGGCGTGCCGGTCACGACGGTCGCGCTCGATCTTGGCTATGACAGCGTACCGGCTTTCACGACTATGTTCCGGCGCATGCTCGGTGCGTCGCCTCGCCGTTATATGCGCGGGCAGCCGGACGGCTGAGGTCTGCCGTTCATGCAAAAAGAACCCGCCGACATTTCCGTCGGCGGGCGAGCGAGGTTCGTTGCGGCGCGGCGGTTCGCGCGGCGTCTAAAGCGACCACAGCGTCCTGTCGCGGGATCGCTCGTGCCAGAACATGCCTTCGGCGCCGAGCACGTCCTCGCGGGTCAGCCCCGCGTCGCGCAGCAGGCGGTCGTCGCCACGGTTCAGTACGGCACGTAATGCGTCGCCGATGCGATCTCTACGCGCGGTACGTGCTTCTTCGCGTTCAGTGCGGGTGTCCTCGATGCCGGACAGGCCGATCGCCATAGCCATGACGACAAACTCCTTCAGTTGATTACGCTCGAAGTAGGTGTCGCTTTGACATTTGACAAACGAATATCCATCAT
>JAEWFU010000102.1 GCA_023388675.1 Pseudomonadota bacterium
GCTTCCGCAACGCTGTGCGTTGTCGAGCCGCATATGACCGGCATCGGCGGCGACTGCTTCGTCATTCTCGCCCAACCTGACGGAACCGTGCATGGGCTCAACGGCTCGGGCCGTGCGCCTGCTGCCTCCGATCCGGCCTGGTATCGTGACAATGGCTTTGCCTCGATGCCGCAAACGGGCGTTCATGCCGTGACCGCACCGGGCGCGGTGGACGCCTGGACCCGTTTGGGCGCGCGTTTCGGCACGATGGGGTTCGACCGGCTGTTTGCCGATGGCATCCGTTATGCCGAGGAGGGCTTTGCAGTCCACGCACGCGTCGCGCATGACTGGTCGCGACATGTCGAGGCCTTGCGAGGCGATCCCGGTGCGGCGATGCACTGCCTGCGCGATGGCGAGGCGCCGCGGGCCGGCACGCGGTTTCGGTTTCCGGCGCTGGGCGCCACTTTGCGGGCAATCGCCACCGGCGGGGCAAAGGCCTTCTACGAGGGCGAGATCGCTGCCGAGATGGCTGCGACCGTTCGTGGGCAGGGCGGCTTCCTCAGGGAGGAGGATCTTGCCGCGGTTGCCGCCGACTGGGTGACGCCGCTCTCCACCTCCTACGGCGGATATGAAGTTCTCGAGATTCCGCCCAGCGGGCAGGGCGTTACGGCGCTGATCCTGCTGCGGCTGATGCGGGCACACGACATCGGCAAGCTCCCGACGGGAAGTGCCGAACGCTACCACATGGAGATCGAGGCGGCGCGGCTCGCCTATTCGGTGCGCGATCACCTCGTTGCCGACCCCGCGACGATGACGCGGACGCCGGAGGAGCTGCTCTCCGATGGCTATATCGCGGCGCTGGGTGCGGAATTGAGCACGGAGCGTCGCAATCCGTCCGTCGTCCTGCCGGAGATGGCGCGGTCGGATACGGTCTATCTGACGGTGGTCGATCGCGACCGGCGCGCCGTCTCCTTCATCAATTCGGTCTACAGCGCCTTCGGCTCCAAGGTGGTGACGCCACGCTCGGGCATTGCGCTCCAGAACCGGGGCGGCTGCTTCACGCTCGAGGAAGGGCATCCCAACGAGCTTGGCGGCGGCAAGAAGCCCATGCACACGATCATCCCTGCGATGGCGATGAAGAACGGGCGTGCGGCCGTCTCGTTCGGGGTCATGGGCGGAGACTACCAGCCGATGGGGCACGCCCATGTCTTTTCCAATCTGGTCGATCACGGCATGGACCCGCAGGAAGCGCTCGACCATCCGCGGCTGTTCTGGGGCGATGACGATGTGCTCGACGCGGAAGGCGGGATTTCGGCGCAGATCCGCAGCGATCTGGTGGCCCGTGGACATCAGGTGCGTGCCGCCGGCGCGCCGCATGGCGGCGGCCAGATGATCGTCATCGACGACAACGGTTTTCTTGTCGGCGGTTCCGACCCGCGCAAGGACGGCTGCGCGCTGGGCTGGTAACGCTGCCATCCATTTCATGGGGTTTTCAATGCAAACCTTGACGGTCGTTCCGCGGCTGTTTCCGCTGGTCGAAAGTGGCGAGAAGACCTCCACCATACGCTGGCGCGAGCACCGCATCGAGCCGGGCCTGATGACCTATGTCTGCGAAGGCAATGCGCAGAAGTCCGCCGTCGTGCGGGTCACCAGATGCACGGATATGCCCCTTCGCGAAGCGGCTACCTTCCTCGGGCGGCAGGAGGAATGGCCGGACGCAGTCATGCTCGAAGGCATGCGCGAGCATTATCCGGAGATCGAACTGACGAGCATCGTGCAGATCGTCGAACACCTGTCACCGGCAGAGACGAGCGCGCTGCGCGAGGCAAACGATCAAGACAAACCAACGGGCGCCTGATCAGCGCCCGCGCGGAGCCTACCCGCGCCCCATCTGGTCGAGTTTGCGCTGCATGGCCGCGATCTGGTTCTTCAGGTCCTGAAGATCGTCAGGCTTGTCAGCGGCGTCGTCTTCCTCAGTCGCGCCTTGAGTAGTCTGCGGGGGAAACGGCGTGAACATGCGCATCGCGTTCTGGAAAAGCTCGACGTTGCGGCGCGTCTGTTCCTCGATCGCCTTCATAGGCGTCGTGATGTTCATCATCTCCATCGGCGATTTGCCGATCGCGTCCTTCATCTGCTCCCGAAAGCGTTCCTGTTCCTTCGCGAAAGCCATCATCGACTGCTCGAGGAAACTCGGCACGACCATCTGCATCTGGTCGCCGTAGAAAGCGATGAGCTGGCGCAGGAACGGGATCGGCAGCATGTTCTGGCCGTCCTTGTTCTCCAGCTCGAAGATGATCTGAGTCAGCACCGGATGGGTGATGTCCTCGCCGCTCTTGGCATCCTGGACGGTGAAGTCCTCGCCCTTCTTCACCATTTCGGCGAGATCTTCCAGCGTCACATAGGTGCTGGTGCCCGTGTTGTAGAGGCGGCGGTTGGCGTATTTCTTTATCACCACCGGATCGTCTTTTGCGGGCATTCATGACCTCCCGGAATGCGGCTACACAGACGTCGTCCAAGGCCCATCTGCGACCCTGACCGGCAGGATATGCGCAAATGACCGGCAAATGAAAGCGCTTTGTGCAGTGCGAGACCGCCGGCCTCACATTCCGGTTTGACTCGTGCCCGTGATCGGGCAAGAAACATTGGCAGAGGCCAATATGCCAACGAGTTCGAGGAAACCGCCATGTCCGCTCCCGCCATCGTCATCGCCAGTGCCGCGCGCACGCCTGTCGGCTCCTTCAACGGCGCATTCGCCGCAACCCCGGCGCACGAACTCGGGGCCATCGCGATCCGCGAGGTGCTGACGCGCGCCGGCGTCGATGCAGCCGAGGTTGACGAGGTTATCCTCGGTCAGGTGCTGACCGCGGGTCAGGGACAGAATCCGGCGCGCCAGGCTGCGATTGCCGCCGGCATTCCGAAGGAAGCGTCCGCCTGGGGGCTGAACCAGGTCTGTGGATCGGGCCTGCGCACGATCGCCGTCGGCATGCAGCAGATCGCCAGCGGCGATGCCAGCATCATCGTGGCCGGTGGGCAGGAATCGATGTCGCTTTCCACGCACTGCGCGCATCTGCGCGCTGGCGTGAAGATGGGCGACTACTCGATGATCGACACGATGATCCGCGACGGGCTGTGGGACGCTTTCAACGGCTATCACATGGGCAACACGGCCGAGAACGTCGCCCGGCAGTGGCAGCTTACCCGCGACGAGCAGGACGCGTTCGCGGTCGCCTCGCAGAACAAGGCGGAAGCCGCGCAGAAGGCAGGGCGCTTCAAGGACGAGATCGTTCCGGTGACGATCAAGACGCGCAAGGGCGAGGTCGTGGTCGGCGACGACGAGTATATCCGCCACGGCGCGACCCTAGAGGCCATGCAGAAGCTGCGGCCGGCCTTCGACAAGGAGGGTACGGTGACCGCCGGCAACGCGTCCGGCATCAATGACGGCGCGGCGGCCGTGGTGCTGATGACGGAAGACGAGGCTCAACGTCGGGGCATCACGCCGCTGGCTCGTGTCGTTTCGTGGGCGACGGCTGGCGTCGATCCCAAGATCATGGGTACAGGCCCGATCCCGGCATCGCGCAAGGCGCTCGAGAAGGCCGGCTGGAAAGTCGAGGACCTCGATCTCGTCGAGGCAAACGAGGCTTTTGCCGCGCAGGCCTGTGCCGTCAACAAGGACATGGGCTGGAATCCCGATATCGTGAACGTCAACGGCGGTGCCATCGCCATCGGCCACCCGATCGGCGCGTCGGGCGCGCGCATCTTCAACACGCTCGTTTACGAGATGAAGCGGCGCGGCGCCAGGAAGGGCCTGGCAACTCTATGCATCGGCGGCGGCATGGGCGTGGCGATGTGCGTGGAAGCGATGAACTGAGCGAATAGCGAATAGGGAGTAGCGATTAGGGGAAGAAAAGCGAAAGTCGGGCGAGACTCCAAGAGACCTTACTCGCTATTCACTACTCCCTACTCGCTCCTCTCCGACCAAAGGGAGGAGGAACCACATGACCAGGACGGCACTTGTCACCGGTGGCTCGCGCGGTATCGGCGCGGCCATATCGGCGGGATTGAAGCAGGCGGGCTACAAGGTGGCTGCCAACTATGCCGGCAACGACGAGGCGGCGGCGAAGTTCAAGGAAGAGACGGGCATCCCGGTCTATAAATGGTCGGTCGCCGACTACGATGCCTGCGTCGAGGGGATCAAGCAGGTGGAGGCCGATCTCGGCCCCGTCGACATCCTGGTCAACAATGCCGGCATCACCCGCGACGGCATGTTTCACAAGATGACGCCGCAGCAATGGCGCGAGGTCATCGACACCAATCTGAACGGCGTCTTCAACATGACGCATCCGCTCTGGTCCGGCATGCGCGACCGCAAGTTCGGTCGCGTCATCACGATCTCGTCCATCAACGGCCAGAAGGGCCAGGCCGGGCAGGTCAACTATTCGGCGG
>JAEWFU010000118.1 GCA_023388675.1 Pseudomonadota bacterium
GCGCGCGCCGTTCAGAGCCTGAGGAAACCAGCGGCATCGGACTGGACAGGCAGACGCGCAGGGATTAACTAGACAGGAAAGGTATTTTTTCCTGTCCTCGGGGAGGGCGCGATGCTCTCGCATGAACGGGTCTGGGCGGCAATCGACGCGCTGGCGGCAGAGCATTCGCTGTCGGCATCGGGCCTTGCCAAGCGGGCCGGGCTTGATTCCACCGCCTTCAACAAATCCAAGCGGCTGTCCGTGGACGGCCGGCCACGCTGGCCATCAACGGAATCGCTCGCCAAGATCATCGAGGCCACCGGAGTGACGCTCGTCGAGCTGTTCGCGCTGATCGAGGAAAGGCCGCCCCGGCCCGCAGGGCGCGTGCCCGCGCGGCGTCCTTCCGTGCCGCTGCTCGGGTTTGCGCAGGCCGGCGCCGGCGGCTTCTTCGACGATGCCGGCTTCCCCGTCGGTCAGGGCTGGGAGGAGATCGAGCTTCCGGCGGGAGCCGGTGACGGCGCCTATGCGCTGCAGGTACAGGGCGATTCCATGCTGCCGCTCTACCGCGACGGCGACGTGTTGATCGTCGAGCCGGGGGCGCAGGTGCGCAAGGGCGACCGTGTCGTGGTCAAGATCGTCAGCGGCGAGGTTACGGCGAAGGTGCTTGCAAGCCGCAGCACCGAGGCTATCGAACTCGTGTCTCTGAACCCCGCCCATCCCGATCGTACAGTATCGACTGCCGAGATCGAGTGGATGGCGCGCATCGTCTGGGCGAGCCAGTAAGTGCGCCCCCTGGCGGCAATGGTCGCGCTGGCCGGGCTCGCCGGTGTCAGCGCCGCGCTCCTGTCTTCCGGCGATTTCCTGACGAGCCACAAAGACCCTCCTGCGATCGAGGCAGTTCCCGCTGCGCCTGAGGCCGTGGCGCAGCCGGTCCCCGTGGTGCCGCTTCTGCCCGTTCCTTCACGGGTCCGGCCCGTTGCGCCGGATGTAGTCGCTGCACCACTGGTGGAGCAGGAAAGGCTGGAGCGGATCGATCCGCGCGAGGCGCTGGGCATCGGCCGCGCGCAGGCGCCGTCCGAGGGGCCGCCCGCCGAAACCATGCTTCACCGCCCTGTCGCAACCGCCGCCGGCGCGTTCGAGGCGCGCGGCTATCACGTCGCGCTTTCAGGCATTGAGGTGACCGCTGCCGGCGAGACCTGTGAAAGCGGTGGTACGTCATGGCCGTGCGGCGTGCATGCCCGCACTGCTTTCCGCAACTGGCTGCGCGGCCGCGCGCTGTCCTGCGTCGTGCCTCCGGTTGCTCCACAGGAAACCGTCGTGACCGAATGCAATCTTGGCGGACATGACGCGGCAGCCTGGCTGGTCGCGCAGGGCTGGGCGCGTGCCGTGGCCGACGGACCCTACGCTGAAATGGAAGCCGAAGCGCGGGAAAATGCGCGGGGGCTCTTCGGCGCAGCACCTTCCGGCGCCGCGCCGCCCCCGCTGACGCTCACCCTGCCTGAAACCTCAGGCGGTTAGCTCGCCGCTCAACGCCTTCTCGATCAGGGCGCGGGTGTTGTCGATGCCATAGAGCGCGGCAAAGGAGCCGAAGCGCGGCCCGCGCTCCTGCCCGATCAGCACCTGATAGATCATCTGGAAGAAGGCGACCGAGACGCCGGGGCCGCCTTCGGGGCTTTTCTTCGAATGATCCTGATAGCGCTCGATGGCGCGCGCGACATCGAGCGAGGCGTTCTGGATCGCCTCGCCATCCGAACCGGCCGGCAGCGTCGCGAGCCGGTCGGCGAGCGCCCGCAGTGCCTCCGCTTCCACCGTATCCGGTGCACGGAACTGTTTCTGCGGCTTCACGAAATCGTCGAAATAGCGGATCGCGTAGCCGACGAGCCGGTCGAGCTCGGGATGGGTTTGCGGCGTGACGCCCGGCGCATGGCGCGAGATGAAGCCCCACAGCACCGACTTGTCGTGCGCGTTGGAAGCGCTGACCAGATTGAGCAGCAGGCCAAACGGCACCGGCATGTCGACGACGGGCGGATTGCCGTCATGGATATGCCAGACCGGGTTGCCGAGCCGCTCCTTCCAGTCCTGCCGCTGATAGGCCGACAGGAACTGGTAATATTCATCGACCGCGCGCGGAATGACGTCGAAGTAGAGCTTCTTGGCCGTGCGCGGCTTCTGGAACATGTAGAGCGCAAGGCTCTCCGTCGGCGCGTAGGTCAGCCATTCGTCGATGGTCAGGCCGTTGCCCTTCGACTTCGAGATCTTCTGCCCGTTCTCGTCGAGGAACAGCTCGTAGACGAAGTGTTCCGGTGCGCGGCCGCCGAGGGCCACGCAGATGCGGTCGTAGACGCCCATATTCGGCCCGTGATCCTTGCCGAACATCTCGAAATCGATGCCCAGTGCCGCCCAGCGCGCGCCGAAGTCCGGCTTCCACTGCAGCTTGACGTTGCCGCCGGTGACGGGAAGCGTCGTCTCCGTGCCGTCCTCATCGTCGAAGGTGATGGTGCCGGCCTCGGCATCGACCTTCTTCATCGGAACGTAGAGCACGCGCCCCGTCGTCGGAGAGATCGGCAGGAACGGGCTGTAAGTCGCCTGGCGTTCCTCGCCGAGTGTCGGCAGCATGATCGCCATGATCGCATCGTAGCGTTCGGCCACGCGCTTCAGGATCGCGTCCAGCCGGCCGGACTTGTAGTAGTCGGTTGCGCTGGCGAACTCGTAATCGAAGCCGAAAGTGTCGAGGAAGCGACGCAGCATCGCATTGTTGTGATGCCCGAAGCTCTCGTAGTCGCCGCCGAAGGGGTTCGGCACGACGGTCAGCGGCTTATGCAGATAGGGTTCCAGGAACGCGCGATCAGGTACGTTGTCCGGGATCTTGCGCATGCCGTCCATGTCGTCCGAAAAGCAGATCAGCTTGGTTGCAACCCGGTCCTCGGTGAGAATACGGAAGGCATGGCGCACCATCGACGTGCGCGCCACCTCGCCGAACGTGCCGATATGCGGCAGGCCCGACGGGCCGTAGCCGGTTTCGAACAGCACGACCTGGGGCCAGTCACGCCCCTCATAACGTTTGATGATCTTGCGGGCCTCCTCGAACGGCCACGCTTTGCTCTCGCGTGCCGCCGAAAGGATTTCGGGCGAAAGCATCAGCGAGTTCGATCGCGAAGTGGTCATTTCGAGTGTCCTGTGAAGATTTGCGGGCCTTCTTGCCGGCGCGCGCAACGTCTATGCGCGCTGGAGCAATGCGTCAATCGTGCCCCGGGTTTTTCATTGCGGTAGCGGCTGCGGCTTCCTACTTTGCGATCCGGATAGGATCAATGGAGCAGAACATGTCGAAGCCGACCCCTCAGGAAGCGATGGTTTATCTCATGGTCATCATGTCGGCGTCTGATCGCGACATGGGCGACGAGGAACTGGCGCGCATCGGCGCGATTGTCCGCACGCTGCCCATCTTCCAGGGCTTCGACCAGTCGCGCACGCTGGCCGTCGCGCAGGAATGCCAGCAGCTCCTCCAGCAGGAAGACGGCTTCGCCAGCGTGCTGGCGCTCATCAAGGGCGCGCTTTCGGAAGACCTGCGTGAAACGGCTTATGCGCTCGCCGTCGACATAGCGGCTGCCGACCTCTCGGTGCGCGACGAGGAAACCCGCGTGCTCGATCTGGTCAGGGATCGCTTCGGGCTTGACCCGCTGGCGGTTGCAGCCATTGAGCGCTCGGCGGCCATAAGGCATCGCACGGCCGGGTAAATCCCGTCAGTAGAAGCTGACCGGGAAATATTTCAGATAGAGCTCGGCAAATGTTCCGTTGACCGAGATTTCGCGCAGCGCGAAGTCGAAAGCCCGCGCCAGGACGGCATTGTCACGCTTGACCGCGATGGCCAGGCCCGTGCCGAGGAATTCGGGAGCGAGATAAGGCCCGCCGGCAAAACGGCAGCAATTCTGCGATGCTGACCCGGCAAGCCAGAAGGAAAGCCGCATCCCGTCGCCGAAGATGCCGTCGATCTTGCCCTCGCGCAGTGCATCCTGCAGCCACTCGGCCTTCGCGAAGGTTACGGTTTTCGCGGCAGGAAAATATCGCCGAAGCATCGCCTCGTGGGCGGTGCCTGCCATCACGCCGGTGCGCTTGCCGTCGATTGCCTTGTGCAACGGCTCGTAGAGCGTGGTGCTCTTGCGCACAACGAAACGCGCCGGAAAGCGCAGATAGGTTCGCGAGAAGAGGTAGCTTTCGCGCGTCTGCGCGTTGATCGGCGTCCCCGCGATCAGCGCCTCGCCTTGCCCTGTTGCCATGGCGACGTCCAGTTCTTCCCAGGGCAATCCCTGGATCTGGCAGCGCGCCACGATGTCGAGTTCGCGGCATACCTCCCGCGCCAAATCGACATGGAAGCCGGCGAGCCTGCCTTGGCCATCGAGAAAGCTGAAGGGCGGAAAATCGATCGTCGTCAGGAAGCGCAGGCGCTCGACACCGGAAAGATCAGGCTTCGGCAGCCGCTCCCGTTCGTCCCAATAGTTCGGAATGGCCGGTTCCGCCGCAAGCGCGGCTGAGCCTGATAGCGTGGCCATGATCGCCAGAACAGACAGAAGGAAGGTCAGTGCCCGGTGCATGAAACGCGCTCGCCGGTGGAACGAATTTGCCATTCGATAGCCGGTTGAAGCCGGTCTCGCAAATCGAATGTCGGTTGAGTGCCCCATTTCGGAACGATGGCCGGTGCAAATCCACTGTCGGTATCGAGGCTCGGTGTGCGGCTTTGGAGATGCGGTCAACCGGAACGCGCAAGCTGACTGGATACAGGTGCTGCATTGCACAAGATCAATCTTCGCAGTTCGAGCTAGTTGCATAAAAATACTTAAGATGCGGATGCAACCAACCTATTGAAAAGCAAAAATCTGCAAAATACACTGCAACCTGGGGTGGGGGGTCTCATGCGCTCGGTATCTTTCGGGCGGTCTGTCCGATTTGTTGTTTTTTGCGGTCTGACATGCGTGCGGGCAATGGGCATGGTTGCCGTGACTGTGCGCTTGCAGGTAGCGGGCGCGGCCTGTCCTGTCGTGTGCGGCGACTGATCCAGTGGCCTTCTTCGGCGCGCCACCTCTCCCGCAGGTTCTACCGCCGATAGGCCCGTCGCTGCTGACAGTACGACGCCACCCAGTTCCGGCGCGATCGGCCCCTTTGGTCGGCGGAGCTGGTGGCACGCCTCCTTCAACAGGTGACAGCCTGCCGCCACCGCAGGTCGAAATCGGCCCGCGTGAGCGGATGCTGCGGGAGTGGTTGCCGGTCGTCCGGCGCACCGGCCTTGCACCTGAGGTCGTTCTGCGAGCAGCGGATCGTGCATCGGCAACCGGCACGGGCTTCGTCGTCGAGTTGCTCTCCTCGGGTGAAATCGACGAAGCAATCCTGTTCCGGGCCATCGCAGATGAATTGGACTTGCCATTCCTGGCCGGGATCGAGGCGAAGACACTGAAGGTGCCCGAGCGCTATCGCTTGATGGCGTTGCGCCGCCCGCGCGGTGTGCCGCTGGCGCTGCTCGAGCGACCGGATGGCACCACGCTCCATTTAATCGCGACGCCCGACGTGGGAATTTCGGTCATGCGCGCCAGGCTGGAGGCATCGCCGGGACTGAAGACACGTCTCGCCGTGTCACCGCCGAGCGTCCTGCGCACCGCCATC
>JAEWFU010000156.1 GCA_023388675.1 Pseudomonadota bacterium
ACGCGACCGCGCGGGGCACGATGGACGGGTCGGAGGGCGGCAACAGCTCGACGTCGAGCCCCGCTTCCTCGAACAGGCCAAGCTCCTGTGCAACGACAAGCGGCGCGTGGTCGGGATTGACGAACCATTCCAGCAGAACGGTGAGGCGCTCCTGCGCTTGCGATTGTCCCATCGCTGCGAAGCTGAGGGCGATGGCCAAAAGAACGGTTCGTGTCATGGCGATGTTGGCTCCTGAAGGGTCGGTCGTCATCCTTCCCGCGCCCACGGCACGAGAAGCGGCGCCAGCGCGTCGACCAGTCCGCGCAGCGCAAGGGTGAGGGCTGCGACGATGGTCATCGCGGCGAACACGGTGTCTGTCTGAAGCCGGGCATTGGCCTGGATCATTACGAAGCCGAGGCCGGCGGATGCGCCAACCCATTCGCCGATGATCGCGCCCAGCGGCGCGAGCGGGGCCGCGACCCGCAGGCCGGAGATCAGCGCGGGCAAGGCGAGCGGCACGCGAATATGGAACAGCGTTTCGAGGTTGCCGGCCTGCGTCAGCGCGGCGGCGTCGAGCACGTCGGGGTCGGCACGCCGCAAACCGTCGGCAAAGGCCGAGGCGACGGGAAAGAAGATGATCAGCGTCGTCATCGCGACCTTGGAGGCCATGCCGAAGCCGAACCAGAGCACCAGCAGCGGCGCGATCACGAAGACTGGGAAGGCCTGCGCCACCAGCACCAGCGGCCAGGCGACCGCACCGAACCGGGGCAGCGCGACGATGCCCAGCGCCGTGACGATGCCCAGGGCAGCCCCGGCCGCGAAGCCAATAGCGATCTCGGTCAGCGTCACGGCCGTGTTGGCGAGGAGATAGTTTCTCTGGCGCCATAGCGCGTCGGCGACGTCGAGCGGACCCGGCAGGATGTAGCGGGGCGGCTCGAGCGCGAGCACCAGCGCCTGCCAGGCCACCAGCAGGACGACGACAGTGCGCAGAACCGTCGACAGTGCGGACATGAGCCTTCGCGCTCAGGTCGACTGGTCAGGCGGGCGTTCGAAAAAGAATGGCTGCATGGCGATCTCCCGATGGTCATCATGGAGATCCAGGCGAAGCGAAGAAGAGATCAGGATTGCCCCGATTGGCGGGACCCTTTTTCCGTTCCTACGCCGGCATGACCCGGATCAGGTTCAAGGGTCCGGCTCAACGCCGTCTCAGCACCGTGCGGTGCACCCCTCGGAATGGCCGCAAACTATGCAAGGCCGCGGCGATCGTCAACTCGTCCAGATGCGGAGACTGAAGAGGGCCAGAAAGGAAAGAGCGGCGGCATCTCTCGATGCCACCGCTCTGCAACAGTGAATGTCGCTGTCCGCCGAGGTCGATCCTAGAAGCGGACGCGGGCGTTGAAGCGGAATGTGCGGCCGGGCTCCAGATGCGGCATCACGCCGTCGAAGTCCTGGCCGTAGCTGGCGCGGCTCGTATAGGTCTCGTCGAAGATGTTCCGGGCCTCGGCCCGCAGCGTGATGTTCTGCATCTGCGGCGGCGTGTATTCGACGAAGGCGTTGACGACTTCGTAGGCCGGCAGGGCTACTTTCGGCGATCCGGGGTCGCTCGGATGACGCACCAGGGTGCGATCGTTCGCAAGGCCGAATTCCGCATCGGCGCCGATGGTGACGCCGTGATTTTCGAACGTGTAGCCGGCTGTCAGCATGATGATCTCGCCGACGGGAGTCGTCAGGTAGCGGCCGACTTCGGTATCCGCTGGAATGCCGTCGACGTCGGCATAGACGTTGACGTATTTCGCGCGCACGAACCCCGGACCCCAGTCATAGCCGGCGCCGATTTCCCAGCCCCACGAATCCAGATCGTAGGAGCGATTGGGGTCGGCCGACGGGAAACGCGCATTGCGGATGTCGGTCTGGAAGATGCCGGCCTCGACGGTGAACCCGTCGAACCGCGCTTCGAGGCCGCCGGTCAGGTTCACGGACGTAACCGGATCCGGCCCGGTGCCGTACGTCCAGGTGGTGCGGTGGATGAAGTTTTCCGCCAGCGGCACGCCGCCCCAGACGCGCGCAGCACCCGCCTTTACGGTCAGGAAATCGGGCAGCAGGTCGTATTCGCCCGAAATGTTGCCGCTGACGCCCGCATTGGTCCAGTCCGATCCGTCGACGCCGGTGAACCATTGATGGTCCGCACGGCCGCCGAACGAAATACGCGCGCGGTCGAACGGCTCCAGCCGCGCCTGAGCGTACGCGCCGATGTTGGAAGCGCGCTCCGTGGTGAGCTCGGGCGGAGCTGAATCATAGTTGAGATGCGCCCTGTCGGAGTAGAAGTCGAAGCCGGCGGTCACGCTGCCGATGTCGAAGGCGAACTTGTTCTCGACCTTGCCGTTGAAGCTCGCCGTCGTGCCGATAGCTGGGGCAACGATGTCTCCGGTTGCCGGGTCATAGAACGGCGTCTCGACCTGCGTGCGGCTGTAGGCGAGCACGATCTTGGGGTCCCACATGTCGACGGGCGCGACCATGTCGTAGGTGAAGACGGTGTTCTGCCTGTTGAGTTCGTAGCGGCGTATTTCAGGTTCCAGACCACGGTTGAAGTAGAAGTTCGCGCGATAGGGTCGCATTTCGTCGTCGCGCACCTGTTCGTGGCTGATCTCGAAGCGATGGCCTTCTTCCGTCTCGTAGGCGAGCTTGCCCAGGCCGCTGAGCAGGTCGGTTCCGGTGCCCGGCATCTCCTGGCCGTTGCCGGCGGTGAAGTTGCCGCCATTGGAATAGTTCAGGTAGCCGAGAAACTCGAAACCGTCCTTCATGCCATAGGCGCTGATGCCGGTCGTATAGGTCTCGCTGTTGGTGTCGAAGGTGCCGCTGATGAAGCCGCCGAAATTGCGGCCCGGCTCCAGCAGGTCGATGGCATCGACTGTTTCGAAGCCCATCGAGCCACCGAGCGCGCCCGGTCCCGCATCGGCGGGTGCGACACCCGGCTGGACGGTCACGGCCTTCAGCAGGGCGGGATCGAGCAGGTAGGTGCCGTTGTGGTGGAAGACCTTGTTGTTCTGGCGCGAGCCGTCGACGGTGACCGCGAGGTTCGTCTCGTCGACGCCGTTGACGAAAATCTTCTGCGTGCTGGGAATCGAGCCGCCTACCGCCACGCCGGGCTCGCCGGAGAATACTTCCTGGAGATCGCTCGGTTGCTTCTTCTCAAACTCCTCGCGGGTGATCGCGATGACGTTGGTGCCGACAGTCCCTTCGGCACCCGCGCCGACGTCGAGGCGCGGCAGCAGCGTCGCGCCATTTGCGGCCGGTATGGCTTCTTCCGTTGCAGGCGCATCCTGGTTGGCGGTGTCATCCTCGCTCTGGGCGAAGGCTGAGGAGGCACTTGCGAGAAGTGCAAGCGCTGTGCCGGCAAGAAGTGCGCGGTCGAAGAACGACGTCATGAGTGAAACCCCCAAGAAATG
>JAEWFU010000289.1 GCA_023388675.1 Pseudomonadota bacterium
TGGTCGAGATCGGGAATCATTTCACCCTCAGGACGTCGTAGGACACCATCACGTGCTCGGCATAGGCGGGGCGGGTGACGAGCCGGTCGTAATAGGCGCGCAGGTTCGGGGTATCGGCCCGATCGAAGTCGAGCGTGAAGTAGCGGTAGAGCAGGGTGCCGACGACCATGTCGGCAAAGCAGGGCTCGTCTCCGCCGATATAGGGGCCTTCCGCCAGCCGCACGTCGAGCATGCGCGCCAGCGGCTTCAGCTTTTCCACCGCGGCCGCGAACGCGGCGAGGTCGCGGTTCTCCAGTTTCTGGAGCAGCGACCAGAAGACGCCGCTGAGGAGGACAGGGCCGAAGCTCGTCTTGATCCACTCGGCCCATTTGTCGACCCGCGCGCGCTCGAACGGATCGGCGGGCCAGAACGTCCCGGAACCGTATTTCGCGCCGAGGTAGCGCACGATCGCAGCGCTTTCCCACAACGGCTCGGCGTCGCCGTCGATGAGCACCGGCACGAGGCCGTTGGGATTCATCGCCCGAAACTCCGGCGTGTCGACTTTGCCGAAGCTGTGCCCGGCGTCGATGCGGCGGCATTTCAGGCCGATCTCGGCCAAGGTCCACATCACGATCTGCACGTTCGAGGATGTTGCGCGGCCCCATACGGTGATCATCTCATTCTCCCCTTGGAAAGCGTTGGCGGTCTTCCAGCACATTCAGGTCCATGTGATTGCGCATGTAGCGTTCGGACGCCTTCTGTAGCGGCTGGAAGTCCCACGGATAGTATGCGCCGTTGCGCAGCGCCGGGTAGACAACCCAGCGCCGAGCCTGGCTTTCACGCACCTCGGCGTCGAAGCGGGCCAAATTCCAACGTGCGCGCACCTTCTCCATGAACCGCGTGACGGTGGCCTGATGGGCGGGATCGGCCGCTAGATTGGTCAACTCCTGCGGGTCGGCCTCCAGGTCGAAGAGCTGGGGCGGGTCGAGCTCACAATGGACGAATTTCCATCGCCCTTCGCGGATCGCGACCAGCGGGGCGTATGACCCTTCCGCAGCGTATTCCATCAGAACCGGTTCAGCGCGCGGCTCGCCGCGTGTCAGCGGCAGCAGCGACTGCCCGTCGGCCCAGGGCGCGACCGCGCTCAAATCCACGCCGGCGAGGTCGCAAAGCGTGGGCAGGATGTCGAGGTTCGACACCGGGCTGTCATGGCGGCCAGCCGGGATGCCGCCGCCGGCGATCATTAGCGGTAC
Organism: Pseudomonadota bacterium; assembly: GCA_023388675.1. Lineage (GTDB taxonomy): Bacteria > Pseudomonadota > Alphaproteobacteria > Rhizobiales > Rhizobiaceae > Aerobium. The sequence continues at coordinate 1,233 of JAEWFU010000289.1, forward strand.
GCGTGCCGAGCCCTCGAAGAAGCTCATCTTGAACCAGAGGCCGCGCTCGCCGAGCATGTCGCCGTGATCGGAGCAGAACAGAACGACCGTGTCGTCCAGCATGCGCGTGCGCTCGAGCGTGTCGAGCAACGCACCGACCTTGTCGTCGAGATAGGAGATGTTGGCGAAATAGCCGCGCCGCGAGCGACGGACGTCTTCCGGTGTGATGTCGAAGGAATCGTAGTCGCTGGCCTTGTAGAGGCGCTGCGAGTGCGGGTCCTGCCTGTCGTATGGGATGAAACCGACTTCCGGCTCGAGCCGCTCGCAATTCTCGTAGAGGTCCCAGTATTTGCGTCGCGCGACATAGGGGTCGTGCGGGTGAGTGAAAGACACGGTCAGGCACCACGGACGGCGTGCTTCATCCTGTGACAGGCGGGAAAGCTGGTAGAGTTTCTGAACGGCGTAGTGCGCGACCTCGTCGTCATATTCGAGCTGGTTGGTGGTCTCGGCGATGCCGGCCCCGGTGACGGAGCCGAGGTTGTGATACCACCAGTCGATGCGCTCGCCCGGCTTGCGGTAGTCGGGCGTCCAGCCGAAATCGGCGGGATAGACATCGGTGGTCAGCCTTTCCTCGAAGCCGTGAAGCTGATCCGGTCCGACGAAGTGCATCTTGCCGGAAAGGCAGGTCTGATAGCCCGCCATGCGCAGATGATGCGCGAATGTCGGTATCGACGAAGCGAATTCGGCGGCGTTGTCGTAGACGCCGGTGCGCGACGGCAGCATGCCGCTCATGAAGGACGCGCGGCCGGGCGCGCAGAGCGGCGAGGCGGTGTAGTTGTTGGCGAACCGGGCCGAGCGCTGCGCCAGCGCCTTCAGGTGCGGCGCGTGCAGGAAATCCGCCGGCCCGTCGGGAAACAGCGTTCCGTTGAGCTGGTCGACCATGATGACGAGAATGTTCGGCCTGCCGGTCATGCGCGCGCGGTCTCCCTTGCCAGTCGGGTTTCGAGATAGTCTTCCACGAGAGCGACTGCGCTGGCCGCATCAGGCGCGCCATCCACGAGTGCGCGGCGAATGTAGAGGCCGTCGATCAATGCCGCGATTCCTTCGGCAGTACGCTCGGCTTCGCGGGCCGGCAGCAGCTCGCGCAATCCGCTCATGAGATTGGAATGAAGCCGGCGCGTATAGACGCGCAGCAGGCGGCGCATAGGGGCGGAACGCTGCGCTTCGACGTAGAAGGCAAGCCAAGCCGCGATCGTTTCGCGGCGGAACTGGCTGTGCGCGAAGTTGACCGCGATCACCGCGCTGACGCGGCCCAGCGGGTCCGCGACGCCGGCAAGCGCGGCCACCGAATCCCGGCCGAGCTCGCGCAGGATGTGCCGCATGGTGGCTTCCAGAAGGTCGTCCTTGCCGCCGAAATAGTGATGCGCGAGCGCTGCCGAAACGCCCGCGCGGGTGGCAATTTCCGACATGGTGACGTCGAGCGAGCCGCGTTCGCCTATGGCGAGCACGGCGGCATCGATCAGCGCCCTGCGGCGCAGCGGTTCCATTCCGACCTTGGGCATAGATGTCTCCTGCCCAAATCCTATTATTGATTGATCAATCAATCAAGAAAAACGGCATGTTCGCGCTTGCGAAAAACACTTTACTGCGGCGCACAAACAGTTCATCGTTGAACAATATATACGTATGGGCCGAACCGGATCGGCCATGTTATGCTGAAGCCAGGGAGAGAAGAATGACAGCTTGTATCGTGGGCTGGGCCCACTCGCAGTTCGGCAAGCTTTCCGACGAAACCGTGGAAAGCCTGATCGTCAAGGTGACGAACGACGCGCTGGAGCACGCCGGCATCGGGCCTGAGGATGTCGACGAGATCGTTCTCGGCCATTTCAACGCAGGTTTCTCCGCACAGGACTTTACCGCGAGTCTCGTGCTTCAGGCCGATGACCGGCTGCGCTTCAAGCCGGCGACGCGCGTGGAAAACGCCTGCGCGACGGGTTCGGCGGCCGTGCGCCAGGGCATCCGCGCGCTGGAGGCGCGGGCTGCCCGCGTCGTGCTGGTGGTCGGTGTCGAGCAGATGACGACGACGCCGGGACCGGAAGTCGGAAAGAACCTTCTGAAAGCCTCCTACGTCGTTGAGGAAGGCGACATTCCGGCAGGGTTCGCGGGCCAGTTCGGCAAGATCGCAGCCGCTTATTTCCAGCGTCACGGCGACCAGTCGGACGCTCTCGCCCGTATTGCGGCGAAGAACCACAAGAACGGCGTCGAAAACCCCTATGCGCATATGCGCAAGGATTTCGGCTACGAGTTCTGCCGCACCGAAAGCGAAAAGAATCCCTTCGTCGCCGGTCCACTGAAGCGCACCGACTGCTCGCTGGTCTCAGATGGGGCGGCGGCGATCGTGTTGACAGACGCGACCACCGCGTTGTCGATGAAGCGCGCCGTCGCATTCCGCGCCAACGAGCACGTGCAGGACTTCCTGCCGATGTCGAAGCGCGACATCCTGCTGTTCGAGGGCTGCGAGGCAGCCTGGGAGCGCGCGCTGAAACAGGCCGGCGTGTCGCTCGACGACCTGTCCTTCGTCGAAACGCATGACTGCTTCACAATCGCCGAACTGATCGAATACGAGGCGATGGGGCTGGCTCCGCGGGGGCAGGGCGGCAAGGTGGCGCTCGAAGGCCAGACCGAGAAGGGCGGCCGGCTGCCGGTCAACCCCTCCGGCGGTCTGAAGGCCAAGGGACATCCGATCGGGGCCACCGGCGTCTCGATGCACGCGCTGACCGCAATGCAGCTCACCGGCGAAGCCGGCGGCATCCAGGTCGAGGGCGCCA
>JAEWFU010000194.1 GCA_023388675.1 Pseudomonadota bacterium
CGTCGCCAGCTTGCGATAAGCGTCCGGCTCGCCATGGTTGGTCAGATCGCCGGCGATGACGATGAAAGCCGGCTTTTCCTCCAGCGCGTTGATACGCGCGACTGTTTCTTCCAGTGTGCGGGCAGTATCGGTCAGCAGGCCGGCATCGGCTGGCGGCCGGTGCGAGACGTGAAGGTCGGAGAGCAGCAGGAAGTCCACCCGGTCGGTCATGTCGATCCTTTCGTGTGCCCGGCTGCAAGCTGCGTTTGCACGCTCAGGTCGGATCAGCGGAAGATTGCCAGGCGGCGACGCTTCGTGCCGCTTCTTTTGCGATGCGGTCGAGCGCGAAGCCGGGCTTGAACAGCGAGGAGCCGAGACCGAAGCCCGCAGCGCCCGCGCGCCGCCATGCCGCGAAGTCGTCGGGGCCGATGCCACCGACAGGATACATGTCGGTTCCGGCCGGCAGCACCGCGCGCAGGGCGGAGAGCCCCTCCGGCCGCATCACATTGGCCGGGAATATCTTCAACGCGGTGGCACCCGCCCGCAGGGCCGAAAAACACTCGCTTGCCGTGAACACGCCGGGAAAGGACCCGAGGCCCAATGCGCGGGTGCGTTCGATGACCGCCGGCTCGCAGTTGGGAGAGACCACGAAGCTGGCACCCGCGTCGACGACAGCCTGCACTTCGTCGAGGGTCAGCACGGTCCCCGCACCGATTTCGGCAACCGCCGAGAACGCTTGCGACATGGCCGCGATCGACCGCAGCGCATCCGGCGAATTGAGCGGCACTTCGATGCGCGTGATGCCGGCATCGGTCAGCACCTCCGCAACGTCGCGGGCTTCATCGGGCAGGATGCCCCGCAGGATGGCGATCAGCGGCAAGGTCAATTCTTCTTCTCCGAAAGCATGAGTTAGTAAGCCCTGTGCAGACCCGCGCGTGCGAGCCCTGCTCCGTCGAGCCGTTGCGCCTGGCCGCCATTGAGACGGATCGCGCGTTCATAAAGGCCGGACAATGTGTCGGTGCCGATGATCGCAGGTCGGGCTTGGCGGATTTCGTCGCCGAGTGCGGCGATCTCCATGCCGATCAGCAGGCCGGAGAGGTGAGCGCGGGCGACGTCCGGCGCGCTTCCCTCTATCAGCGATGCGGCGCGGATGGAAAACAGGTTGGCTGCAAGCGCCGCGGGGTCCTGCGCGGCCTGACATATGGCTGCGTCGAAAGCCTCGTCGTCGAACGCGGCGGCATCACCCACCGCGTGGCGCAGAACCGAATTCCTGGCGAGGGTGTCGAACAGCTCGCCGGTCATGAAGGTGCGAAAGCGTTCGATCCGACCGTCGCGGATGAAGGCCCACTTGGTGTGTGTTCCCGGAAGGCAGCTCCAGCCCTCGAAATCCGGGTCCATGGCCAGCAGGCCGGCGATCTGCGTTTCTTCGCCACGCATGACGTCTGCGGGGTGCGCCTGGCTGAGGCCGTGGACGATAGTAACGGTGATGCGGTTGTCCTTGCAGGTTACGGGGATCATCGCGTCGCGCACCAGCGGCGTGGACGGGACAGCCACATAGGGGGCTTCCTGCCATCCCTGACGTGCGCCTACCATGCCGCAGGCGATCACAGGCAACGGCGCGGTGTCGCTGCCTGCGAGCCATTCGTCGATGACATTCAGCAGCGCGGGCTCGAAGGCGTCGCGCGTGAGGCTCGCCATGCCCACCGGGGCCGATGCGGTGGCGACGACCCCGCTGCCGCGCATGGCCCAGGCGCGCAGATTGGTGGTTCCCCAGTCGACGCCAATCCAGTCGATACGGGTCGCTTCCTGCATGTGTTCTGCTTTCACTTCACCGGCCCGGTTGCCGACAAGCGTCAGGATGATTTCTCCGGCTCGATGCTTTCGAGATATTTCAGGAAGCTGCGGCCGCCTTCGATCAGGTCATCGCGGAACGCATCGGCCAACGCTTCCGAATCCCGGTTCCGCAACGCCGCAATCACATGCAGATGCTGATGCTGTCCGTCGTAGCTCGGATGCCCGAACGGGTAGAGGAAGTTGAGCAGCGGTCCGATCTGGACCCACAGCCGTTCGAGAATCTCGATAAGCTGGGGCATTTCCGATCTTCGATAGACGGAGAAGTGGAACTCGTAGTTGGCCAGCAGCGCGGTTGGATAGTCCTTCTCCAGTTCGGCGCGGATCAAGGTCTCGTGGACCTGTTCCAGCTCGGCGATGAACGCATCGTCCACGTTCGGCAGGGCTTTCGTCGCCGCATGGGGCTCAAGAAGGAGCCTGATCTCGCGGAGTTCCAGGTATTCGCGCAAGGTCAGTCGGCGCACGCGGATGTAGTAGCCCGGCTTCATTTCCAGCGCGCCGTCGCGCACGAGCTGAAGCAGCGCCTCGCGCACCGGTGTCTCGCTTGTTCCAAGGCTCTGCGCCATGTCGCGTATCTTCAACCGGTCACCCGGCTGGAGGCGCGCGGCCATGAGCTGATACTTCAATTGGGCGTATATCTGAGCGGAGAGGCTCTTCGACTGAATGTCCGGTGGGCCTTGCATGTAATCGTCAAACTCCAGTGCGGAACGCCCGCATTCCAATCGTACCTACCATTGGGGGTTTTGGCAGGTCCAGCATCTTGGTCGAGTCATCGCGGCGAACGCTTGCCATAATGAGATACATGATATATCAAATTTATGAGCAATGCGATGCGGGCAGGAAACATGGATCAGCAATCTATCGATGCGGCACTCAGGGCGCGCGCGGCCAAAGTCATCCCCGGCGGGATGTGGGGACACCAGAATGCCACCCGTGTGCCGGTCGGCTATCCGCAATATTTTTCGCGCGGCGAGGGCTGCCGCATCTGGGACGCGGATGGTCGCAGCTATATCGACTATATGTGCGCCTGGGGGCCGATGATCCTCGGCTATGGCGATCCCGATGTCGAGGAAGCCGCGGCGCGGCAGCGGGCGGAGGGCGACGGGCTCAACGGCCCGACACCGCGGCTGGTCGAACTCGCGGAACTCATGGTCGATACGGTCGCGCATGCCGACTGGGCGATGTTCTCGAAGAACGGCACGGACGCCACCACGGCCTGCGTGACGATCGCGCGGGCCGGAACCGGACGGCGCAAGGTGCTGGTGGCGCGCGGCGCCTATCACGGTGCGATTCCGTGGTGCACGCCGTCTGTGGTCGGCGTCACCGAAGAGGATCGCGCCCATCTGGTCTATTACGACTATAACGACGCGGCCAGCCTTGAGGAGGCGGCAGCCTCGGTGAAGGGCGATCTCGCGGCCATTATCGTATCCGCCTTCAAGCACGACCTCGGCAAGGACCATGTGCTGCCCGAACGGGCATTCGCGCAGGCGGCTCGCAGGATCGCCGACGAGGCAGATGCGGCACTCATCGTGGACGATGTGCGCGCGGGTTTCCGGCTCGACATCGGAGGCAGTTGGGAACTGGTGGGCGTGAAGCCCGATCTCTCGGCATGGAGCAAGGCCATCGCCAATGGCCGTGCGCTTGCCGCGGTTACCGGCAATGACCGTTTTCGCGAGGGAGCGAAGTCGATCTTCACGACGGGCTCGTTCTGGACGGCAGGCGTTTCGATGGCGGCCTCGATCGCCACCATCACCAAACTGCGCGATACTGATGCGGTTGGCCTGATGAGCGCGTCGGGCGAGCGCCTTCGTGCGGGACTGCAGGCACAGGCACGGAAATACGGCCTGGCGCTGCGGCAGAGCGGGCCCGCGCAGATGCCGGTTTTCCTGTTCGAGGGCGACGAGGATCGCAGTCTCGGCAGCCGATTCTGCCTCGAAGCGCTCAATCGCGGCGTCTACTTCCATCCGACGCACACGATGTTCCTGTCGGCGGCCCACACCAGCGAGATCATCGACGAGACGCTGGAGATCACCGAGGAGGCCTTCAAGGCCGTTGCGCAAGTTCACGAGGGGCTGGCCGCGAAAGCCGGTTGACCGGACTTGCGTTAGATATATCATGTATCTCATGGGAGGTATTTTGTCGTGAGCGCTCAGTCGCACCCTGCCGACCGCCGAAACTTCTCCGTGGCCCACCTTGCGGATCGAGCCAAATTCATCCGGCTCGAAACGCTTCGCCTGACGCGGATTGCCGGTGCGGGTCACTATTCCAGCACGTTCTCGGCAGCCGAACTCCTCTCGGCCTTGTACTACGCGCACCTGCGTATCGACCCGGCCAATCCGAAATGGGAGGATCGCGACCGCTTCGTGCTGAGCAAGGGGCATGCGGCCATCGGGCTTTACCCGGTGCTGGCCGATCTCGGCTTCTATCCGCCATCCAAGCTCGACGACTTCACGCGGCTGGGCAGCGCGTTCGGCGACCATCCGGACATGAAGAAGATTCCCGGCATCGACTTTTCGTCCGGCTCGCTGGGGCACGGCCTTTCGGTGGCGCTGGGAATGGCCCTGGCGGGCAGGGTCGCGGGCCGCGACTACCGCACCTATTGCATGCTCGGAGACGGCGAGCTGAACGAGGGCCAGATCTGGGAAGCGGCGATGGCTGCCGGTCATTTCAAGCTTCAGGGTCTCGTCGGCATCGTCGACCGCAACCAGCTTTCGATCGACGGGCCGACGGAGAAGGTCATGTCCGTCGAGCCGCTGGATGACCGCTTTCGCTCGTTCGGCTGGGAAGTCACGCGCATCGACGGACACGACCTGCCGACGATCCTCGAAACGCTCGGCGCGCTGAAGCCGGCGGGTGAGGGCAAGCCGCAGATGATCATCGCCGATACGATCAAGGGGCGCGGCGTGAAGTACATGGAGCTGTCGCTCGACTGGCACGTCGGCAACCTCGTCGGCGCCGATTACGACGATGCCTGGTCGGAGATCGAGGCCGGGCTCCAGCCTATCGAGACGGAGAAGGCATGATGGGCGCGGCAGGACAGGACCAGAGCACACTCTTTCGCGGCGACGACAACGAGCTTCGGCTGAAGGACGAGAAGTCCGTACGCGGCACGCCGGCGAAATCGATGCCGGCATTCATTCTTGGCGACGAACTCGCGGCCCTTGCCGAGACCGACCCGCGTATCGTCGTCGCTACCGCCGATCTCGCAAATTCCAGCCGCACACGCGATTTCGCCAACCGCCATCCGGGCCGGTTCATCGATTTCGGCATCGCCGAGCGCAATATGATAACGGCCGCCGCCGGCATGGCGTCCTGCGGGTTCGTGCCCTATGTCGCGACGTTCGCGTCTTTTGCGGCGATCCTCGGCGCCGAAGCGATCAAGACGGATTGTGCCTATCCACGCATGCCTGTGCGGATCATCGGGCATCATTCGGGCATCTCGATGGGGTTCTACGGCACCAGCCACCACTCCACCGAAGATCTCGGCATGATGCGCAGCGTCGCCGACCTGACGGTGGTCTGCGCCGCCGACGCCAACCAGTTGCGCGCGATATTGCGTGCTTCGGTGGATCATCCGGGCGCGATGTATATCCGCCTCGGTCGTGGGCGCGACGCCGAGGTCTATCAGGACGTGCCGGCGGATTTCGCGTTCGGCAAGGCGACGAAGCTGCGCGACGGCAACGACCTGACGATCATCACCACCGGTTCTCAGGTTCACGCTTCGCTCGCAGCGGCCGAACGCCTGGCCGGAGGCGGTGTGGGCGTGCGGGTCATCGACATGCACACGATCAAGCCGCTCGACGAAGAGGCAATTCGGGCAGCGGCCCGCGAAACGCGCGCCATCCTGACGGTGGAGGAGCACAACGTTATCGGGGGGCTCGGCTCGGCGGTGGCCGAGGTGCTGGTCGAGGAAGACCGCATTCCGTTCCGCCGTCACGGAATCCTCGACGAGTTCTCGCTGATCGGGCCGCCGGCGGCGCTCTATGCGCATTACAGGCTCGATGCCGACGGCGTGACGTCGGTCGCAAGGGAGCTTTTGCAGAAGATCAACTAGGCACTGGCGGGTCCCGAAGAAGAAAAAGACAGGGCAGTGGGACCCCGACGACCGAAAACAATGGGAGACTGTCATGAGAACGGGAATACGCACACTTCTGCTTGCGGGTGCCGGCGCAGCCGCCATCCTGTCCGGCCCAGCCGCTGCGCAGGACCAGCCGCTCGTCATCGCGCGCAATCTCGAGATCAACTCGCTCGACCCGCACCGCGCCTTCTGCGACACCTGCCAGATATATCTGAGCTCGACCTATCAGGGTCTGGTGAAGCTGGCAGCCGATGATCGCTCGGTCGAGCCGCTTCTCGCGACGGAATGGACCTCCAACGAGGACCAGACGCAATTCACCTTCACGCTCGATCCGGAAGCCGTCTTTTCCGACGGCAGCCCGGTCGAGGCCAAGGACGTCAAGTGGACCTTCGAGCGGCTCAAGAACCTGCAGGCCGATCCCTCCTTCATGATGAACGGGGTGGCGTCCATCGAGACGCCGGACGACAAGACCGTCGTCATCAACATGGAAAGCCCGAATTCGGAATTCATCGGCATTCTGGCAGCCCCCTATGTCGGCATCATTAACAGTGATGTGGCTGCCGAAAACGGTGCCATTGCGGGTGAGGATGCCTCTTCCGCGGACCAGGCGGAGAACTGGTTCCTGGCAAATTCCGCCGGCAGCGGCCCGTACGTGCTCGATACCTACAGGCCCGACGACGAGCTGCGCTTCCGCGTGAACGAGAACTACTGGGGGGATGCGCCGCCGATCGGCGAGATCGTTATCGATCACGTCGCCGATGCCGTATCCCAGGCGCAGATGCTGCAGAGCGG
>JAEWFU010000218.1 GCA_023388675.1 Pseudomonadota bacterium
AAAGCGCTTCGTGGAAGTTCTTCTGATCGTCGTCCAGCTCTCCGCCGATCTTCTCCAGCGCCATCAGGGTCGCCAGCGTCGCGCCGTAATAGTTGGTGGCGAAAAGCGATGGCGACGGCAGCCCGTCGGGGAATGCCTCCTGGTAGGCCTTCACATATTCCTGCCATGCCGGATCGTCCCAGTCGTCCGCCTGCACGCCGGAACTCGGCGTTCCGATCAGTGCGTCCTTGGCGCGGCCGCGCGCGGTCAGCACCGTCTGGTCGACCATGATGGTGCCGCCGATGATATTGGTGTCGCCGCCGGCCTGTTCGTACTGGTTCAGGAAGTTGATGGCGTCCGTGCCGCCCACGCCGAGATAGATGGCGTCGACGTCATAGGGCAGTGCCGCGATGATGGACGCGAAGTCGCCGCTACCCAGCGGCAACCAGAACCGCTCGACGATCTCGCCACCGGCCTTGCAGAAGTCGACCGCGAAGCCCATGAAATTGGTGTAGCCGAACGAATAGTCGGCCGCGATGGTGGCGACCTTCTTCCAGCCCTTCTCGTTGACGACGTAACTACCGAGGCCATAGCCCCACTGCGCACCGTCCGGATGGAAACGGAAGAAGTTCGGCGCTGGATCGACATAGGTCGTCTCAAGCGCACCCGACGCGGCGTTGATGATCGTCTTGTTGGGGATGGTCTTGGCGTAGTCGCGCAGCGCCACACCTTCGGAGCCGGAAAGCGGCCCGATGATGAAATCGACCTGATCCTGCTCGATGAGTTTGCGAGCCTCGCGCACGGCGCGGTCCGGCGTGGCATCCGTCGGGCCGAGCACCCATTCGATCTTCTTGCCGTTGATCTCGCCGTTGAACTTCTTCAGCGCGAGCTCGAAACCACGGATACCGTCATTGCCGGGCTCGGTGAACACGCCTTCCTGTGGCGCCATAAGGCCGATCTTGATCGTATCGTCCTGGGCCAGTGCCGCAGCGGGCGCGAGGATCGCGAGCGCGGCGACGGTGCTGATCAATTTCAGTTTCATATTTTCGGTCCTCCCTTGCGGGCCGGCGCGGTATTCCTCCCGGTACATGTGGTGCGCGGCCGTGCTGTGACCCTTGCACGTTAGGCAAGGCTTCCCCGCGCGCTGATCCCCCGGCGTTCCGACTTATATCCGAGCGTCTGATTTTTGGCTCTTGCAAGTCCGCGAACAGACGTCGACCCGACACCGTGCAGCAAGGCAAGCGGTTATTAAGTTTGTTGCTTCATAACGGGAAAATGAATTGGAGCTATATTTGGAGCCGACTATCCTGTGCTTGGCTAAAATGGGGCTTAGGGCAGAAATGAAACTGTTTGCAGGTATCGCACTGGCATCAGCTATCGCTATTGGCGCGCCAATATCAGCGGAAGCAGCAACGATTGTCGCCAAGGTCGACATTTCCACTCAGACCATGACGGTGCTTCATGGCGGGAAGGTCAAATATCGCTGGAAGGTGTCGACTGCCCGTGCCGGCAAGGTGACGCCTTCGGGAAGCTGGTCCGCGAAATGGCTTTCGAAGAACCATCGGTCCAGCCGCTACAACAACGCGCCGATGCCGTACTCCATCTTCTACAACGGCAACTACGCAGTGCACGGCACCGACCAGATCAGCAGGCTCGGACGGCCGGCGTCTTCGGGCTGCATCCGACTGCACCCCGAAAACGCCAGGGTCCTGTTCGAGATGACCCGACGGGAAGGTCTGAAGAACACGCGCATCGTCGTGCAGCGTTGACGCCGTTCACTCCGCGCCGGCGATCGTGTCGGGGTCGAAATCGGGCTGGCTGGCTTCCTCGGTCGGCTGGCTCGGGAAGTCTTCCGGACCGGAAACTTCCTTGACGTCGCGCGCGATCTCCAGCGGGCTCGACGCGTAGGCTGCCGTCAGCGACGCCACCGATGTCAGCGCGTGCGTGTGAATCCGTTCATAGCCGTGCGAGGCATCGATGCCGAAGGCAATCAGCGCGGTGCGCACGTCATGCCCCGCCTCGATCGCCGAAGCCGAATCCGACCGGTAATAGCGGAACACGTCTTTCTGGAACGGAATGTCTTCCTCGCGGCAGAGATCGACCAGCTTCTTCGTCAGATGGTAGTCGAACGGGCCGGCCTGGTCGGCCATGGCGATGGTGGCGCCGAATTCCGACGAGTTCTGGCCGGGCGCGGTGGTGCCATTATCGATGGTCACCATCGACGCGATCTCGGGCGTGACGATCGCCGCTGCGCCCACACCCACTTCCTCCGCGATGGTGAAGAGGAAATGGACGTCGACAGGCGTCGTCACGTTCTCCCGCTCCAGCGCTTCCAATGCCGCCAGCGCGATCGCCACGCCCGCCTTGTCGTCCAGATGGCGTGAATTGATGAAGCCGTTGTCGAGAAACTCGGTACCGGTGTCGAAGGCGACGAAATCACCCACGTCGATGCCCATCGCGCGGGTCTCGGCGCGCGATTGCGTCACGGCGTCGACGCGCAGTTCGACATGAGGCCAGCCGACAGGCAGCGTATCGACGTCGTCGTTGAACGTATGACCGGACGCCTTGAGCGGCAGCACGGTGCCGCGGAAACTGCCCTGCTCGCTGTAGAGCGTCACGCGACCGCCTTCTGCGAACCGTGCCGACCAGTGCCCGATCGGCACCAGTTCCAGCCGGCCATTGTCCTTGACCAGCTTGACCTGCGCGCCCAGCGTGTCGAGATGGGCGACGATGGCGCGAGCACCCTTGCGGCGGCTTCCCTGGCGCACGGCGCGAATGGCGCCCCGGCGGGTCAGTTCAGGCGTCAGGCCAAGGCGTTCCAACTCCTGCGAACAGTAGTGGACGACCTGATCCGTGTAACCGGTGGGACTGTCGATCTCCAGAAGCGCCTTGAGCTGTCCCAGCAGATAAGCTTCGTCGATTGCCATTACAGCTTGCCGAGTGCCTGTGCCGCAGCCCTCTGCCCCGAGAGCGGGAACAGCAGGTCGAGGAAACGCTCCGCCGTGGGCTGCGGTTCGTGGTTGGCAAGGCCCGGCCGCTCGTTCGCCTCGATAAAGACGTAGTCCGGCTCGCTCGGCGAGCGCACCATGAAGTCAATGCCGACGACGGGGATGTCGATCGCGCGCGCTGCCGTCACCGCCGCCTCGACCAGGCGCGGATGAACTATGCCGGTGACGTCGTGGATGGAGCCGCCCGTATGCAGATTCGCCGTTTTCCTCACGACGATATCCTCGCCCTTCTTCGGCACGGAGTCCAGTGTCAGCCCTACCTTGGCGAGGCAGCGTTCCGTCTCCGCATCGACCGGGATACGGCTTTCACCCCCGGTGGCGGCGGCACGTCGGCGCGATTGACTCTCGATCAGGCTGCGTACCTTGCGCCTTCCGTCGCCAACAATATGCGGGGGGCGACGCACGGCAGCCGCGACCAGCTTGAAGTCGATGACGACGAGCCTCAGGTCCTCGCCGGCAAAACAGGCCTCGACAAGAACGCGATCGCAAATCTCGCGAGCAGCGACGATGGCGCGCTCGATGTCCTCGATTGTTTCGAGCCCGACGGCAACGCCCCGGCCCTGTTCGCCGCGCGCCGGTTTCACCACCACGCTGCCGTGTTTCTTGAGAAACGCCTTCAACGCCTTGGCGTCTCCCTCGGCCACCATTTGCTCCGGCACCACGAGGCCGGCATTCTCGACCACACGACGGGTCACTGCCTTGTCGTCGCAGATGGACATGGCCACGCCCGAGGTCAGTTCCGAAAGGCTCTCACGGCAATGTACTGAGCGCCCGCCCTGCGAGAGGCGGAAGAAGCCGCCCTCGGCATCGGTGATCTCGACATGAACGCCACGACGCCGCGCTTCATCGACAAGCAGGCGGGCGTAGGGATTGAGCGCATCGTATTCCGCCAGCGGACTGGAATAGAGCTTTTCATTGATGGGGTTCTTGCGCTTGACCGCGAAGACGGGCACGCGCCGGAAGCTCAACTTCTCGTAGAGCGCGATCGCCTGATCGTTATCGTGCAGCACTGACAGGTCCATGTAGGCCGCACCCCGTGCCGAGAAATGCTCGGCCAGCCGGCGGACCATCATCTCGCCGATGCCGGGGTGGCGCGCCTGCGGATCGACGGCCAGGCACCAGAGCGACGAACCATTCTCCGGATCGGCAAACGCACGACCATGGTCGATGCCTGTCACCGTGCCGATGATCTCGCCGGACGCCTCGTCCTCGGCGACAAAATAGGTGATCGCGCGATTGTCGCGGTTGGACCAGAAGAAGTCGGGCCGAACCGGAACCATACCGCGGGCGGCATAAATGCGGTTCACGGCGCGGGCGTCGGATTCGGAGGAAAGCCGCCGCACGAAAAAGCCGCGCGGCTGCCGCCTGCTCGACCGATAGGTTGCCAGTTCCAGACGAAACGTATGGGACGGGTCGAGAAAGACCTCCTGCGGCGCGGCCGCAAGCAGCACGTGCGGATCACGCACATAGAAGGCAATGTCGCGCCGCTCCGGCCTCTCGTTGCGCAAAGCTTCGATCAGCGCTTCGGGTTCACTGAACGTCTGCGCGAACAGCAGCCTGCCCCAGCCGCAGTCGACCGAGGCGTTTTCCTCCCGCGCCTCGGTCTCAGCTTCCGAAAGCCCCATCGGGGGCTTCATGGATTCGGCTCGCAACCGCTTGAGCCGGTGCGCGAGCGCCTTGTCCGACCGACTGCGCGGTTGCCTATCGTCGCCCCCGGGATTCTTGGCCATACCGCTATACCCCATGGGTCTGCATCCAGAGTTCGAGCAGGCCGACCTGCCAGAGCTCGGATCCCTGCAGCGGCGTGATGTGGTCGGACGGATTGGCAAACAGCGTTTCCAGATAGTCCTCCCGGAAAATCCCGCGCTCCCTTGCCACGCGCGATGTCAGGGCGTCCCGCACCATGTCGAGATAGGGGCCGTCGACATATTTGAGCTGTGGAACCGGGAAGTACCCCTTCTTGCGGTCTATCACCTCGTGCGGCACCACCAGCCGGGCGGCATCCTTGAGCACGCCTTTGCCGTTGTCGCGCAGCTTCTCCTCGGGCGGCACCTTGGCGGCCAGTTCCACCAGCTCGTGGTCGAGGAACGGCACGCGGGCCTCCAGGCCCCAGGCCATCGTCATGTTGTCGACGCGCTTGACAGGATCGTCGACCAGCATGACCTGGCTGTCGAGACGCAGCGCGGCATCCACCGGCGTGTCCGCTCCGGGCCGCAGCAAATGTTCGGCCACCAGATCGCGGCTGGCATCCTCGTCGACGAGCCAATCCGGATTCACGTGGCGCGCCATCGTCTCGTGCGAGCGGTCGAAGAAAACGCGGGCATAGTCATCGACGACGTTGTTCGACGCGGCGAGCGGCGGGTACCAGTGGTAGCCCCCGAAAACTTCGTCGGCGCCCTGCCCGGACTGCACGACCTTGATGTGCTTCGATACTTCCTGCGACAGCAGGTAGAAGCCGACATTGTCATAGGAGACCATCGGCTCCGACATGGCGGCGAAGACGCCCGGAAGCGCTTCCATCAGCCGCTCCGATGGCACGAAGATCTTGTGATGGTCGGTGTCGAAGTGCCTGGCGATCAGGTCTGAATAGACGAACTCGTCGCCCTTCTCGCCGTTGGCTTCCTCGAAGCCGACCGAAAAGGTCATCAGCCCGTGCTGGCCCTGTTCTGCCAGCAGGCCGACGATCATGCTCGAATCGACGCCGCCGGAAAGCAGCACGCCGACGGGAACGTCCGCCACCATACGCCGCTTCACCGCGGTGCGCAGCGCGTCGAGCACAAGGTCGCGCCAGTCCTGCGACGACAGGCCCGACATTGACGGATCACGCTCGTAGGGCGGCGACCAGTAGACGGTGTCGGCTTTGCGTCCGTCAGGTTCGATGACGCGTATCGTCGCCGGCGGCAGCTTGCGCACGCCATTGATGATCGTGCGCGGGGGCGGCACGACGGCGTGGAATGACAGGTAATGGTGCAGCGCATGGCGGTCGATCGACGTGTCGACCTCGCCCCCCTTCAGGAGCGCGGGGAGCGACGAGGCAAAGCGCACCGAATGCGGCGTTTCAGCAAGATAAAACGGCTTGATGCCGAAGCGGTCCCGCGCCATCACCACGCGGCCGGTGTCGCGCTCGTGGATGACGAAGGCGAACATGCCGTGAAAGCGGTTCACGCACTCCTTGCCCCAAGCATGCCATGCCTTGAGGATGACCTCGGTATCGCCGTGCGAGAAGAAGCGGTAACCTTTCTGCTCGAGTTCGCGGCGCAGCTCGGGATAATTGTATATGCAGCCGTTGAAGGCGATGCTCAGGCCGAGCTCGGCATCGACCATCGGCTGGCGGGCTTTTTCAGTCAGGTCGATGATTTTCAACCGGCGATGGGCAAGGGCTACGTTGCCATGCATCACGAGGCCGCTTCCGTCCGGTCCGCGTGGCGCCAGCGCCTCCATCATCCTGGTCTGGGCGAGTGTCGACGGCTGGGCACCGTCGAAGCGTACTTCTCCGCAAATTCCACACACGGTTTCGGCAAGACCTCCGTTAGTCGTTTCTACACAGCGGCCTCACCGGGCATGCCAAAATCGGCCCCGTCCGTGACCCGCCTGTTGGCCAACGTGACGTCGCTGATATGGTTCCAATAAAACTTCGACCGCTTGCGCGAGATCAACGCGCCACGTCGGAAATGGTCGCAAAGCGTTTCAAACGTCGCTTCCGCGGCGTGGCAATTTGCCCGACCGGGCGACGTGGACGCATGTGGCCACAACGACTATTTTCCGGCCGCAATCTCAGGAAGGCGACATGAATTACCAACGGTTTTTCGAAGAAGCGATCGACCAGCTCCATGCGGAGCGACGCTACCGGGTATTTGCTGATCTGGAGCGGATCGTCGGTTCGTTTCCCAAAGCGATCTGGCGCGCCAATGGCGACGCCCGCGAAATCACCGTGTGGTGTTCCAACGACTATCTCGGCATGGGTCAGCATCCGCAGGTCATTGCCGCCACCCAGGATGCTGCCGGCTCGATGGGCTCGGGCGCCGGCGGCACGCGCAACATTTCCGGCACCAACCACCCGCTGGTCGAGCTGGAACTGGAACTCGCCGACCTGCACGGCAAGGAAGCAGGACTGGTCTTCACGTCCGGCTTCATCTCCAACGAGGCGTCGATCTCCACCATCGGCCGGCTGCTGCCGAACTGCCTGATCCTCTCGGACGAACTCAACCACGCCTCGATGATCGAGGGCGTACGCCGCTCCGGCGCGGAGAAGAAGATTTTCCGCCACAACGATCTCGCACATCTCGAGAGCCTGCTCCAGCAGGCCGGCCGCGAACGCGCCAAGCTGATCGTCTTCGAGAGCGTCTATTCGATGGACGGCGACATCGCACCGATCGCCGCGATCGCCGATCTTGCCGACAAGTACAACGCCATGACCTATATCGACGAGGTGCACGCCGTCGGCATGTACGGCGCGCGCGGCGGCGGCATCACCGAGCGCGACGGGCTGGCACACCGCATCGACGTGATCGAGGGGACGCTCGCCAAGGCGTTCGGCGCACTCGGCGGCTACATCACCGGCACGCGCGAGGTGATCGACGCGGTGCGTTCCTATGCCCCCGGCTTCATCTTCACGACCGCACTGCCGCCTTCGATCGCGGCGGCGGCTACCGCCTCGATCCGTCACCTGAAGACGTCGCAGGCCGAGCGCGACGCGCAGCAGCGACAGGCCCAGCACACCAAGGACGTGCTGTCGGCCGCCAAACTGCCGGTGATGCCGTCCGAGACTCATATCGTTCCCGTTCTGGTCGGCGATCCGGAGCTGTGCAAGATGGCGAGCGACCGGCTGCTCGCCAAGCACGGCATCTACATCCAGCCGATCAACTATCCGACCGTGCCGCGCGGCACCGAACGCCTGCGCATCACGCCGACGCCGTGCCACGACGACGCGCTGATCGCAACGCTCAAGGACGCGCTGGTGGAAACCTGGACCGCGCTCGGCATTCCGTTCCGCGACGAGACGCAGCCGCAGGAACCGGTGCATTCCGACCGCATCGTGCCGCTGGTGGTTGCGAAGTCCGGCGGCTGAACCAGCCGCTCAGCGCGCCTCGATCCAGCGCGCAAGCCTCTCCACCGCTTCCTCGACCTCGTCGAGCCGGCGGTGGAAGCAGAAGCGGAAGTAGCCCTCGCCGCCCACGCCGAACGCCGTGCCGGGCGCCAGCCCGACATTCGCCCGGTCGATGATGTCGAACGCGGCTGCCGTGGTGTCTTCCACGCCGTCGATCTTGAAGAAGGCGTAGAACGCGCCGGCGGGCGGCGACAGTGACACGCGACCCGTTGCCTGCAACCGGTCGCAGACGATGCCGCGCGCGGCCCGCGCCCGCTCGACCTGCTCGGCGATGAACGCATCGCCCTCGTCGAGTGCCGCGACCGCGCCTTTCTGCAGGAATGCCGGCACGCCCGAAATCGAATACTGCACCAGGTTCTCGAACACCTGCTGCAATTCGGGGTGTATCTTCAGCCATCCCACACGCCAGCCGGTCATCGCCCAGTTCTTCGAGAAGCTGTTGACGAAGATGACGCGGTCGTCCGGTTCCATCACGTCGATGAAGGACGGTGCGCGCGTGCCGCCATAATAAAACAGCGAATAAATCTCGTCGGCGACGACCCACAGGCCGCGTTCGCGCGCCAGATCGAGGATCGCAGCAAGCGTTTCCCGGTCGGCGGTCCAGCCGGTTGGATTGGACGGCGTGTTGACGAAGATGGCCCGGGTGGCCGGCGTGATCGCGGCGGCGATCTTTTCGACATCGCACGACCAGCCATTGCCTGAAGCATCAAGGACAACCGGCACCGGCGTGGAACCCGCAATCCCGGCCGCAGCGGCGAAGTTGGGCCATGCCGGGGAAAGGTAGATCACCTCGTCGCCTTGCCCGGCAACCGCGTCGAGCGCGAGCTGGATCGCGTGCATGCCGCCATTCGTCGCGATGAATTCCTCGGGTGCGAACGTGCGGCCGAAGTGGCGACC
>JAEWFU010000247.1 GCA_023388675.1 Pseudomonadota bacterium
CTGCTTTCGGTCAGGGCTCCATCGCCATCAAGAGCGCGGAACAGGGCACCGGCCTCGGCCTGCCGATCGTCCAGGGCCTGATCGCGCTGCACGGCGGCGAGTTCCAGCTTCATTCCAAACTGCGCGAGGGCACCGAGGCCATCGCCATTCTGCCGCCTCACCGCATCATGGAAGAACTGCCGGCACTGCCGACCGAAAAACTCGCCGCGGTCGGCGGCAGGCGGCGCTAAGCCAGATCGTTTTCCGGTTTACCGAAGGCGATTGAAAGATATCCGAAGCGCTCCATGGCCAGCAACGCGAAGCTTTACAAGGTAAGCATCTCTGATGCCCGGATCGATCTATGAATTTGTCAAGAAGAAGCTGATTTCCCATGGCGTTAATCGGACGCCAGACGGACTGATAACGATCGAGAATAAGCTGCTCTTTTTGGCCTTCGTTCAGCTTGAGCGCGCCGTCAGAATTGCTGATTTCGATGCAGTGCAATCGGCGGTCAAGAGAATAGACGAACGCGTTGGGTTACTGGGAAAGCGACATCTGGTTGTTTTTGCCTACATGTATCTGTACTTCTCTGACGGAACTCCGAAAATGACCCACGCAGACGTCAGCAACGATAATGGCGGCGTCTTGAGGTCGGTTGAGTATCGACGCGCAGTCACACCAGAGGAACGGCTTATCGCGGATTGGGGCCGACTATGGTATATGCGCTGCGGAAAGAGCCTTCTTCGAGCGGTTTACGCCTCGAAAGCGTAACTTCGGCGGCCTGTTGCGCAACGACCGCTTTCCAATAATCTCAGTCATTCAGCATTTATGAGTTCACGTCCTAGCGCGGGGAAACCGGCAGGCGGGTGAGGAGCAGCGCGACGACCAAAGATGATGCGCGTCAGGCCCTGATGGCCATGCCGGAGTGCACCAGCGCGGCGTTCTTGACGACGCCTGCCGCGAGCGCCGCGCCGATCCCCTCCCCGTCGCCGAGCGATAGGTCGAGAAGCGGACGAAGCTCCATCAGCCGTGCCGCCCGGGCCATTCCCGGCTCCGTCGAGAGGTGCGCAAGCAGGCAGTGGTCAACCGCCGCAGGCTCAGCCGCCTTCAACACGGCAGCAGCGGCCAGCGCAACATAGCCATCCAGGATGACCGGGATTTTCTCCACGCGGGCCGCGAGGATCGTGCCCGCAATGGCCGCGAATTCCCGGCCACCCAGCCTGCGCAGCGCCTCGAGCGGGTCCTTCAGGTTCGTTCCGTGGTGAGCGATTGCCTTTTCCACCACCTCCACCTTCAGCGCGATCATCTCATCGTCGGCACCGGCGCCCGGCCCGACCCAGTCGGCCACGTCACCGCCGAACAAGGCCGCCATCAGGGCAGCCGCCGAGGTCGTGCCGCCGGCACCGACGCCGCCCACGCAAAGCAGGTCTATGCCGCCCGCCACCGCCTCCATGCCGAAGGCCATGGTGGCCGCGCAGCCGCGCTCGTCCAGCGCCGGCTCGACGGTGATGTCGCCCACCGGCATGTGCAGCGCGAGGTCGAATATCTTCAGGCCGAGATCGTTGGCCGCGCAGAGCTGGTTGACGGCCGCGCCACCGGCCGCCGCGTGCTCGATCATGGCTTGCGTTTCGTCGGCCGCGCGGCGCGAAACGCCATGCCGCGTCAAGCCGTGTGTGCCGGCAAAAAGGGCCACCAGCGGTCGCAGCACCTGCGGATCACGCCCGGTCCAGGCTGCCAGCCATTCGGCGATCTCGCCCAGGCGGCCGAGCGATGGCCCTTGCTTTGACAAGGTCTCGTTGCGCAACGCCGCACGGTCGCGCGCGGCACTATTCGGCCCGGGCAAGGTCTTCAGGAGCTGGCGATAGTCGTCGAAGGGCAGTCCGGTGGTCATGGCGGGTCCGGTTCAGATGAAGTCGGCCCGCAATAGCCGCTCGCGGGGCGGCGCACAATGCAACAGCCGGCGTTTCAGTCGGCCCAGACGATGGGACGCTCGTAGATGGCTGCGGGAATGTCGGAACTGCTGCTGCCGCAGTTGGCCGTCATGCCGACCTTGGCGAAGCCCTGCGCCAGATAGAAGGCGACGGCCTTGGCATTGGCTTCCGCGACCTCCAGCCGCACCTTGTCGGCGTCGGGAAAGCAGCTCTCGATCTCATCCAGCAGCAGGCCGCCGATGCCCCGGCCCTGACAGTCGGGCTGAACGTAAAGCTGATGCAGCATCACGGTCTTGCCGTCGTCGGCGGCCGACGCGAAAGCCATGCCGCCGATGCGTTCGCCGTCGTCGGCAACGAGAAACTCGGAGTTCGGCCTGACCAGCCGCGCCTCGAGCGAGGCGATCGAATGCCAGTCGTCGGTGATCGCCGTCACCTTGTCCGGTCCGTAGATCGCATCGTAGGTGTCGTGCCAGGTTTCGACCAGCAGCGCGCGCACGGCTTCGATGTCTCGCGACGAGGCCGTACGCACAAACATGACGCTATTCGATCCCGAGCCGGGCCTTGACGAGGTCGTTCACCGCCTGCGGATTGGCCTTGCCACCGGTTGCCTTCATCACCTGGCCGACGAACCAGCCGGCTAGCGTCGGCTTGGCCTTGGCCTGCTCGACCTTTTCCGGGTTGGCGGCAATCACCTCGTCGACAGCCTTCTCGATGGCGCCGGTGTCGGTCACCTGCTTCATGCCGCGGCTTTCGACCAGCGCGCGCGGGTCGCCGCCCTCGTTCCAGACGATTTCGAACAGGTCCTTGGCGATCTTGCCGGAGATCGTGCCTTCCTTGATCAGGTCGATGACCGCGCCGAGCTGATCGGGTGAAACTGGAGTCTCTTCAATATCCTTGCCGGATTTGTTCAACTGGCCCAGCAGGTCGTTGATGACCCAGTTGGCGGCCGCCTTGCCGTCACGGCCGGCCGCGACCTTCTCGTAGTAATCCGCGATCGCCTTCTTGGAGACGAGAATCGACGCATCGTAGGCCGACAGGCCGAGGCTTTCGACAAGCCGGGCCTTCTTGTCGTCCGGCAGCTCCGGCAGATGCTCGGCCAGCGCATCGACATAGGCCTGGTCGAATTCCAGCGGCAAGAGGTCCGGATCGGGGAAATAGCGGTAATCGTGCGCTTCCTCCTTGGAGCGCATCGACCGCGTCTCGCCCTTGTTCGGGTCGAACAGCCGCGTTTCCTGATCGATCGAGCCGCCATCCTCCA
This sequence comes from Pseudomonadota bacterium, assembly GCA_023388675.1. Taxonomy (GTDB): domain Bacteria; phylum Pseudomonadota; class Alphaproteobacteria; order Rhizobiales; family Rhizobiaceae; genus Aerobium. The sequence goes on from JAEWFU010000247.1 coordinate 3,169, forward strand.
GAATGCCGATCTGGCGGCGCGCTTCATACTCGATGGCCTGTCCGA
>JAEWFU010000249.1 GCA_023388675.1 Pseudomonadota bacterium
GCGGCAAGAAGATACTCATGCTCACCGGTGAATTCACCGAGGAGTATGAGATTTACGTGTTTCAGCAGGGCATGGAGGCTGTCGGCCATACCGTCCATGTCGTCTGCCCCGACAAGAAGGCCGGCGACCGCATCAAGACCTCGCTGCACGATTTCGAGGGCGACCAGACCTACACCGAAAAGCTCGGCCACTATGCCGACATCAACAAGACCTTTTCGGAAGTTCGCGTCGAGGAATATGACGCCGTTTACTGCGCCGGCGGCCGCGGCCCGGAATATATCCGCACCGACAAGCGCGTGCAGGACATGGTGCGCCACTTCCACGAGACCGGCAAGCCGATCTTCACGATTTGCCACGGCGTGCAGATCCTCATGGCGGTGCCGGGCGTCCTGAAGGGCAGGAAGGTTGCCGGACTTGGCGCATGCGAACCGGAAGTGACCGCGGTCGGCGGCATCTATATCGACGTCAAGCCGACCGAGGCCCATGTCGACGGCAATATGGTGTCGGCAAAAGGCTGGACCGGCCTTGCCGCATTCATGCGCGAATGCCTAAAAGTGCTGGGCACGAAGATTACACATAGCTGACATCGTAAGCAGGTGGCGCGGAGGCCCCGCTTCGCGCCGCCGACGTCCTTGGCGTTCAAGCGGATGTAGGCCGACGGCAGTCCGGCGAGATAGATGCGCGCGGCGCGATCGAAGCTCGACGGATTTCCTTGCGATCAGGCACTGGAGTTTCCGCTTGATTGTATAGTTCTAATCAATAACAATCTCCCTCCGGCTTTCCGTGACGATCGCACATACGATCGCGAAGCGAAGCAATGGGAGGAAACCATGAAGTTCACGATTGCAGCGGCTTTGGCCGTCAGTTTACTTGCATCCGCAGCCGTGCCGGCAGCCGCCGCGGAAGTCGAGCTGAGGCTCGCCCACTGGCTGCCGCCGACACATCCCGTCCAACCCTTGGGCATGGAGCCCTGGATCGAGTCGATCAAGCAGGCTTCCGAGGGTCGCATCGACGTCACGATCTTCCCGGCGAGCCAGCTTGGGGCGGCACCCGATCACTACGATATGGCGCGCGATGGCATCGCCGATATCTCCTACACCAATCCCGGCTATCAGGCAGGGCGCTTCCCGATCTACAGCCTGGCGGAGATTCCGTTCCACGCCACCAATGCCAAGTCCGGCGCAAAGGCGCTGCACGAATGGTATGCGCCGATCGCTGAAACCGAGATGGCGGATGTGAAGTTCTGCCTCATCAATCCCCACGATCCCGGCACGCTTCATTCCAAGGAGCCGATCAAGGTTCCGGAGGATATCAGGGGCAAGAATATCCGCCCGGCCCACGCCACGATGGCGCGCTTCATCAGCCAGCTCGGCGGGGCCAGCGTTCAGGTGCCCGCACCGGAAGCCCGCGAGGCGATCACCAAGGGCACGGCCGATGCGATGACGTTCCCCTGGAACTCCATCTATATCTTCGGAATCGACCAGGCCACGAAGTATCACCTGGACATGCCGTTCTATCTGTCGGCGCAGATGCTGCTTTTCAACAAGGCGACCTATGAGGGCATGAGCGAGGAGAACCGCAAGGTCATCGACGACCACTGCACTGCGGAGTGGTCGGAGCAGTTCTCGATCGGCTGGGCCGACAACGAGTATTCCGGGCGTCAGAAGATGATCGATTCCGGCGAGCACACGCTCTACAAGCCGACCGACGAGGAGGTCCAGTTGTGGCGTGACGCATCGAAGCCGCTCATCGAGGCCTGGCGCGCGGACGTGGAGGCGAAGGGGGCAGACCCGGACGCAATCTACGAGTCCTATGTGGAAGCCCTGAAGCGCAACGACGCATTCTATGAGTGATCGGCACCAGGGCGGCACGAGCGCGCCTCGTGCCGCCTTGTCCGTGGCATGGCGTCACCCATGAACTTCTTCCATTTCCTTGGGCGCTTCACGCTCGGCATCGAGAAGATCGCCGGCGTGCTGCTCGCCATCGTGACATTGCTGATCGTCGTCTCGTCGATCGGACGCTATGTCTTTGCTCTGCCCGTGCCGGATGCGTTCGACATTTCGAGGTTCCTGATCGGCGCCGCGATCATGTGGGGCTTTGCCAGCGTCGGCTACCGTGGGTCCCACATCAAGGTTGACCTGTTCGTCGAAATGATGCCGTCGCGCATGCGGCAGGTCTGCGACTTCATTGCCTGGACCATCCTCTGGGCGTTCGCGATCCTGCTCTTCTGGAAGATGTCGTCTCGCGTGGCGGGCGCCTATGCGAGCGGCGAGGCGACATTCGACCTGCGTCTGCTGGCCTGGCCGTTTCTGGCGCTGATCGCGATGGGCGTGGCGGTGAGCATCATCACGATCGGTGCCCGCATCCTGCTTATCGGTGCGGGGCGTGGTGTGCTCGATCCACACGAATCGGCGGACACTGCCATCACCCCGACGAGGCGCGAGGATGTCTGAAGGCGATTTCGTCGCGCTCGCCGGTTTTATCGCGCTGTTTGCGATGATGGCTCTGCGCGTGCCTATCGGCATCGCCATGGGCGTTGTCGGCATCGGCGGGTTCGCGGCCGTGGCGGGCTGGCAGCCGGCGCTCAATCTGCTGGCGCAGTCGCCGATCCGCACCATTACCGATTTCAACCTGACGCTCATTCCCTTCTTCATTCTGATGGGCGTGCTGGCGACCAATTCCGGCATCTCGCGCGAACTGTTCCGGGCCGGCCAGGCCTGGCTCGGCCAGTTCCGCGGCGGGATGGCGCTGTCGACCATTGCGGCATGCGGTGGCTTCGCCGCCATCTGCGGCTCGTCGGTGGCGACCGCAGCGACCATGACCAAGATCGCTTTACCGGAGATGCGCCGTATCGGTTACTCGGACCGCATCGCGACCGGGACCATCGCCGCCGGCGGCACCCTGGGCATCCTCATCCCGCCGTCGATCGTGCTTGCCGTCTACGCCTATATAACCGAGCAGGATGTCAGTCGGCTGTTCATCGCCGGCGTCATCCCCGGGCTGCTCGCGATCCTGATGTATATGATCACCGTTCGTGTCGCCTATGCGAAGTCGCTGCCCGAGGGCGCGCGCTTCGTCGCTTCGGAAGCCTTTGCATCCTTGCGGGGTATCTGGGCCGTCGTGCTGCTTTTCATCGCGATCATCGGCAGCATGTATCTCGGGCTCGTAACAGCCACGGAGGCGGCGGCGGCCGGATCGTTGCTCACCGCGCTTGTCGGCATTCTGCGCGGGCGGCTTGATTTGGCGCGCATCCTCGACAGCCTGATCGAGGCGCTGCGCACATCGGTTGCCATCTATACGGTGCTGATTGGCGCCATCCTGTTCGGCTACTTCCTCACGATCACGCAGACCCCCCAGAAGGTCACCGGCTTGCTCGTCGGCCTCGATCTTGGTGCGTATGGCACGCTGGCCCTCATTCTGTGCCTGTTCCTCGTGCTGGGCTGCATACTGGATGCGATGGCGATGATCATCCTCCTCGTGCCGATCGTCTATCCGGTCATGATGCAGTTCGGTTTCGACCCGATCTGGTTCGGGGTGATCGTGGTCATGACAGTGGAACTCGGCCTCATCACGCCGCCGGTCGGCATGAACGTCTTTGTCATCAACTCGATTGCCCGAGACGTGAGCCTGGTTACGATCTTCCGCGGAGTGATCCCTTTCGTGTTGAGCGACATCCTCAGGCTGATCCTGCTGGTCGCGTTTCCGGCGATCGTACTCTACCTCCCGATGACGATGAAGTGACGCCATGCAAGAAGCTCCCGGGCTCCGCCACCTTGCCGATCTCGACGTCGAACTCGCTGCGCCCATCGAGCTGGGCGACGGTCCTCGCGGCCGGCGGCGCATCATTCCAATCATCGGCGGGACGGTGACGGGCGAGCGGCTGTCCGGTGAAATCCTGAATGTCGGCGCCGACTGGCAGACCGTCTTTTCAGACGGCACAGCCGAACTCGACACGCGCTACGCCATGCGCTCGCATGACGGTGCCAGCATCGACATCCGCAATTTCGGCTATCGCCACGGGCCGAAAGACGTGCTGGACGCGCTTATGCGAGGCGAGGCCGTGGATCCTTCGCTGTACTACATGCGCACGCAGCCGCGATTTGAGACCGGTGATGCCCGCTACGCGTGGCTGAACCGCATCGTCTGTATAGGCTCCGGCGCACGGCTGGCGAGCGGGGTCAGAATCTCGTTCTTCGAGGTGTTGTGAGGCGACCTCGCAGGAGCTTGGCTCCATCAAACGCAAGTTTGATCACGCGCGCGTTCAAGCAAGGTCCTGCACATGCGTTGCGCCGTGAAACCTGATGACACCGGGAACCTCGCCGGGATCGGTGTGACGAGGCCGGACTTCAACTCGGTGTATTCCCGCCCCGTCGTTCTATGGAAGAAATTCCCGACAAGGGAACGTGGAACATCACATTGTCGCCGGTCTCGGACGCATGAGAGATCGTGCGGATCCGTAGTCAGCAGATGGCGCAGGACGCTCGAACATGGGCTGCACAAATCAAGATCGTAGACGACTATCTCTATGAGAATGGGAGCCTATCATTGCCTGCTTCTGGCCTTCCAGCATCTTGCGGAATTGCGCGCGGAGCAGGTCCGTTGGTGGAGCCGAGGGGGATCGAACCCCTGACCTCGTCATTGCGAACGACGCGCTCTCCCAGCTGAGCTACGGCCCCGTCCAGCGGATGGGCGGCATTTACGAGCGGTGGCCGTACCGTGTCAAGCGCCAGATG
>JAEWFU010000295.1 GCA_023388675.1 Pseudomonadota bacterium
CGCAACGTGGTGATCGAGTTCCCGTCGATGCAGGCGGCGCTCGACTGCTACAACTCGCCGGAGTATCAGGCGGCGAAGGCGATCCGCGTCACCGTTGCCGATGGCGAGATCACCATCGTGGAAGGCAATGACGGCTGAACGGGCATTCGAAGCGCCGCGCGGCTACGGCATACGCGCGCATCGCCCGGCCGACGATGCGGCGCTGCTGAGTGTCGAGAACCGGGCTGCGCAGCTCTTCCGCGAGCATGGATACCCGGAGATTGCCGATAACCCGTTTGCCAGCGTTGCCGACTTCCGCGCCATGGCGGAAGGCCACGAGGTGCTGGTGGCGGTGACTGACGAGGACCAGCCTGTCGGCTATGCTGTTTCGGGCGCGCGCGGCGACTTTCTGCATTTGCGTGAGTTGTCGGTCGACCCCGATCATGGTCGCCGGGGAGTTGGGGCCGCGCTGGTGCGCGCGGTGATCGCACGCTGCCGTGAACAGGCGATGCACGGCGTGACGCTGACGACGTTCCGGACCGTGCCCTTCAACGGTCCATTCTATGCCGCGCTCGGCTTCGTTGAGCAGCCGCTGGATCAGGCGCCGGCGCAGTTGCGCGAAGTCTTCCGGCAGGAATTGCCCGAGGGCATCGACGCCGCCGCGCGCATGCTGATGGTACACCCCCGCTGAGCTTGGGCAACGCATCGTCAACACGCGCGCAGGCTGTATTCTATTGCAATGCAGCAAAAGACTGTTAGCTTTTGCCGCATAACATTTGGTGTGACCGGCGACCTCTTTCCCGCTGCCGGCCGCAGCCGTCAGGAGCGCCGATGTACTATCAGCTCTACGAACTGAACCATGCTGCGCTGCAGCCCTTTCGTGCCTATGCCGACGCGATGCGGCTTTTCTATCAGAACCCGCTCAATCCGCTGTCGACGACGCCCCTGGGCCGTTCCGTGGCGGCTGCCGCCGAGGTATTCGAGCGCACCACACGGCGCTATGCCAAGCCGTCTTTCGGGCTTGGGACGGCGAAGATCGACTTTACGGAAGTTCCCGTCACGGAGCGCGTGGTCTGGTCGCGCCCGTTCTGCAATCTGATCCATTTTCAGCGCGAACTGCCCGCAGGCCGCCGGCCTGACCCGAAGCTGCTGATCGTCGCGCCGATGTCCGGCCACTATGCGACGCTGCTGCGCGGTACGGTCGAGGCGATGATGCCGCATGCCGACGTCTACATCACCGATTGGACGGACGCCCGCATGGTGCCCCTGTCCGATGGGCGTTTCGACCTCGACGACTATGTCGATTACGTCATCGACATGCTGCACCATATCGGACCCGGAACGCATGTGATGGGCGTGTGCCAGCCATCCGTGCCGGTGCTGACGGCTGTCGCCCTGATGGAGGGACGGGGCGATCGCTTCGCGCCTGCTTCCATGACGCTGATGGGTGGACCGATCGACACGCGGCGCAACCCGACGGCCGTGAACCTGCTCGCCGAGGAAAAGGGCATCGAGTGGTTCCGCGACAATGTCATCATGCAGGTGCCATGGCCCAATCCCGGCTTCATGCGCGATGTCTATCCCGGCTTTCTCCAGCTTTCGGGCTTCATGAGCATGAATCTCGACCGCCATCTGATCGCCCACAAGGACTTCTTCATGCATCTGGTGAAGGACGATGGCGACTCGGCGGAAAAGCACCGCGACTTCTACGACGAATACCTTGCGGTGATGGACCTGACGGCGGAGTTCTACCTCCAGACGGTCGAAACGGTTTTCGTGCGGCACGATTTGCCGAAAGGCCGGATGAAGCACCGCGGCGAATTGGTCGACCTGAGTGCGGTGCGCAACGTCGCGCTGTTTACCGTCGAGGGCGAGAACGACGATATTTCGGGCGTCGGCCAGACCAAGGCCGCGCATGATCTCTGCGTGAATATCCCGCAGGATATGCGCGCGCACTACATGCAGCCGAAAGTCGGCCATTACGGCGTTTTCAACGGTTCGCGCTTCCGCGCGGAGATCGTGCCGCGCATCGTCGACTTCATGGCAAGCCATGGCAAAGGCAAGGCCAAACCAGCCGCCAAACCCCGCCTCGTCAGCTCCAAGCCCTAAGCTCCGCCGCAAACTGTGTGCGTGAGGCCACAGTGCGGCGCTTCCGGTAACCATCGCGACGATCCTCACAGTTCCGTCAATTGACGGGTCCGAAAACCCCGCTTAACGTTTCTTTAACAAGCGAAAGAATCGGTGATAGGGGCTTGGGCGATATGAAGGCCACACATGGGAGGTGGCGGCTGTGGCCGCTTGCGGCCGCGGTGGTGTTCCTTGCGGCAACGACCGGAACGATGTCGGAGGCCTCGGGCGTGGGCGCGATGGCGACGGGCGGTCTGACCTCGCAGCCGATCGGTCACTACGAATTCTGCCGGGCCAGACCGTCGGAATGTTCATCCCGCCTTCGGGACCGCGGGCCGGTCGTGCTGACCGATGCGCTGAGGCGTGTGGTTTCACAGATAAACGTCGCTGTGAATCGCGCGGTCAAGCCAATGAGCGACTTCGATATCTATGGCAAGGACGAGGTGTGGGCCTACCCCGATCAAGGGGTCGGGGACTGCGAGGACTACGCGCTGGAGAAGCGCAGGCAACTCGCCGCCAAGGGCATCTCGTTTTCGAACCTGCTGATCACCGTGGTCCGCAAGCCCGATGGCGAGGGCCATGCGGTGCTGACCCTGCGCACCGACCGCGGCGACTTCATTCTCGACAATCTGAGCGACGAACTGCGCCCCTGGCAGAAGACCGGCTATCGCTATCTCAAGCGCCAGGCGACCACGCATACGGGCCGCTGGGTAACGCTGCGCGAAGACCAGAACATGCTGGTGGGCGCGCTCGAATAGCGCTGTGTCGTAGCGCATGCTTCGGTGCGCCGTCTGCCGGTGGCCGTGGGCCGATCGCTCGAACTGGCAGCCCAACCTCATGAGGAGGCGCGGCGCCGGTTTCTTTGCGCCAGCCGGTCGCGGGGTCCTCTTCGACGCAGATGGCAATGGCTGGCGCCCGGCGGTGCCGGTCAACGCACTGCAAGTCCGGCACGACACAATCACTGCCATTTCGCCATCAGGCCGCCTGCGCGATCCTTTCGCCGGCCATGCGATAGGAGATCGCCTCGGCCAGATGGATGCGGCCCACGGTACCGCTGCCGTCGAGGTCGGCGAGCGTTCGTGCGACCTTGAGCACGCGGTGATAGGCCCGGGCCGAAAGACCGAGTTTCTCGCTGGCCTCGCCGAGCAGCGCTGCGCCGCCCGCGTCAAGCGCGGCGATCTCCTCGACCAGGGCGGCCGGGCAGGCGGCATTGACGGTGACGCCGTCGAGACCCAGGGCTCCGAAGCGGTCGGCCTGGACGGCACGCGCACGGGCCACCCGCTCGGCCACAGCAGCGCTCGGCTCCGCGCGGGCCGGCCGGATCAGATCCGCGGCGGTCACGGCCGGCACCTCGACCCGCAGGTCGATACGGTCGAGCATCGGTCCCGAAATGCGCGCCTGATAGTCGCTCTGGCAGCGAGGCCCCCGCGCGCAACGATGACCGGGTTCGCCGGCCATGCCGCAACGACACGGGTTCATTGCTGCCACGAGTTGGAACCGCGCCGGATAGGCGACCCGGCTGTTGGCTCGCGCCACCACGCATTCACCGGCTTCGAGCGGCTGGCGCAATGAATCGAGCGCCTGCGGCGAGAACTCCGGCAATTCGTCGAGGAACAGCACGCCGTGATGCGCAAGCGAGGCCTCGCCTGGTCTCACGCGAAAGCCGCCGCCGGTCAGCGCGGCCATCGTTGCCGAGTGATGCGGCGCGCGGAAAGGTCGCCTGTCCGACAGCTTGCCGCCGACGATGCTGCCGGCCACCGAGGCGATCATCGAGACTTCGAGCAGTTCGCGCGGCGACAGCGACGGCAGGATCGACGGCAGGCGCTGCGCCAGCATCGACTTGCCGGAGCCCGGCGGGCCGCAGAACAACAGATGGTGGCCGCCGGCGGCCGCGATTTCCAGCGCTCGCTTGGCGCTCTCCTGGCCCTTGATGTCGGCAAGGTCCGGCAGGTTGCCGGCGACTGCATGAATGGCGGCCTCGGGTCGCGACAGAACCTGCGTCCCGCGAAAATGGTTGGCGATGGCGATCAGGCTGCGCGGCGCGAGAATGTCGATATCGGCGCCGGCCCAGGCAGCTTCCGGCCCTACGACATGCGGGCAGATCAGGCCCTTGCCGAGCGCATTGGCGCCGATGGCTGCAGGAAGCGCACCGGCCACCGGCGCAGTCGTTCCGTCCAGCGCCAGTTCGCCGACGACGACATAGCCTGCGAGAGCGTCATGCGGGATCGCACCCAGCGCCGCCATCAGGCCGAGCGCGATCGGAAGGTCGTAGTGGCTGCCCTCCTTCGGCAGGTCGGCAGGGGCAAGATTGACGGTCACTTTCTTGGCGGGCATCGACAGCCCCGATGCGTGAAGCGCGGCCTGTATTCGCTCACGGCTCTCGGTAACCGCCTTGTCGGCAAGACCGACGATCTGCATGCCGACCTTGCCCGGCGCCACCATCACCTGAACATCGACCGGTACGGCCTCGATGCCTTCGAAGGCGACTGTCGTTACGCGCGAAACCATGCTGCCCCCAGCCTTTCCCGCCGCCGGCTTCGGCCAAACGGCGATCCCCTGTCCCGGAATGAACCAGCCAGGCTCAGTGAAGCATAAAGCAGCCCCGACAGCAAGAACATTACCAGAACAAAATCGCGCTCTGCGTGCGCGCAGGTTGCGGTCGGTTGCAAACGGAGAACGAATGTTCTGCGAAACGAAGAAGGCCGGCGCAAGGCCGGCCCCGTTCATCTGCTGTCGAAGGCGTCTCAGAGGGTCCTGGCGAGTTCCTCGAGCTGGTCTGCGCATTGCCCCCAGCCTTCATGAAAGCCCATCTTCTCGTGCGCTTCCTTGTCTTCCATTTTCCAGTGGCGGGCACGCGCCGTATAGCGGGTCTTGCCACCCTCGTCCTCAAACGTCAGAACGCCGACGAAGAATGGCTTTTCGGGCGTCTTCCAGCCTTCGGTGAAGGCATCGGTAAAGACCAGCTTCTCGTTGGGCACGACCTCCAGATAGACGCCGGCATTCGGATAGTCGTTGCCCTCCGGGTCGCGCATGGTGATGTTGCTCCGGCCGCCGGGCCGCACGTCGACATCGACGGCCGCGATGGTCCACGGCTTCGGCACGAACCACTGCTTCAGCAGTTCAGGGTCCGTCCAGCAGCGCCATACCTTTTCGCGCGGGGCGTCGATGATGCGGCTGAGCACCAGCTCGCGGTCGTCGGATGGGGTGGCTTCGATCTTGGTCGTCATCAGTGGTTCCTCTCTGTTGGATGCCCCTAGGACGTACGCCGGACGCGCGGTCCGACAGCCACCCGCCAAAAAAAATCAGGCTCGCTTGGCCTCGACGGCATCCCAGAACAGCGCCGCGATGTCGGCCCCGCCGAACTTCTTCACCTCGCGCACGCCGGTCGGCGAGGTGACGTTGATCTCGGTCATGTAGTCGCCGATCACGTCGATGCCGACGAGGATGAAGCCGCGCTCCCGCAGTGAAGGTCCGATGCGGGCGCAGATCTCGCGCTCGCGTTCCGTCAGTTCGGTTTTCTCGGCGCGGCCGCCGACATGCATGTTGGAGCGCGAATCGTGTTCGGCCGGCACGCGGTTGATCGCGCCCACCGGCTCGCCGTCGATCAGGATGATGCGCTTGTCGCCCTTGCGCACGTCCTTGAGATAGCGCTGCACGATGAAGGGCTCTCGGAACATCTGCTGGAACATTTCAAGCAGCGAAGCGAGATTGCGGTCGGCCTCGTGCAGCATGAAGATGCCGGCCCCGCCATTGCCGTAGAGCGGCTTGACGATGATGTCGCCATGCTCGCGCCGGAAGGCGTCGACCTCGCGTGCGTCCTTGGTGATCAGCGTTTCCGGCATCAGGTCTGGAAATTCGGTGACGAAGATCTTCTCGGGGCTGTTGCGCACCCATGCCGGATCGTTGACGACAAGGGTCTTGGGATGGATGCGCTCCAGCAGGTGCGTGGTGGTGATATAGTTCATGTCGAAGGGCGGATCCTGCCGCAACAGGATCACGTCCATCTCCGAAAGATCGGTGCGCACCTGTTCGCCAAGCGTGAAGTGGTCGCCCGCCACATCACGGACCTCCATCGCTTCGACCCGCGCGAAAACCTTGCCGCCGACCATCGACAGCCGGTCCGGCGTGTAGTGGTACAGCGCATGGCCTCGCCGTTGCGCCTCGAGCGACAGGGCGAACGAGGTATCGCCCGCGATCGAGACGGTCGAGACATGGTCCATCTGGACGGCGACTTTGAGGGTCATGCGGTGCTCCACCTGTTGCGCGTGTCGGCCAAACCTCTACCGGCTTGTGCGGCACTTGCCAATCGAGCTGCCAAAGGCTGCGTGCCGGTGGTCTATCCGCCGCGCGTCCCGAAGACGAATCGTGAATAGCCGAGGAACGAGAGGATCATCGCCGCGAGCGATGCGATCGCGAGCGCAGCAACGGGATGCAGGTCCGGAAACGCCAGAAGCAGTCCGGCATAGACGAGATAGTTGAACAGGCCGACGGCGACGGCGATGAAGCCGTAACGCGCCCCTTCCCGTGCCAGCGATCTTTCGCTGGGGCCGAAAGTGACTCGCCTGTTGATCGCCCAGGTCATGCAGACGGCAGCGGCAAAGGAAACGAACCGGGCGAGGAATGGATTCACGCCGCCCGGCCCGGTTAGAAGGTAGAGAACGGCCGCGTCGGTCGCAAAGCCTGCTCCGCCCGCCAGCACGAATGCGGCGATGCGCTTCATGCGGCGCGTACGGACCGATGCTTTTCGGTCCCAGCCGCGGTTTTGGCGATCCCCTGCGCGGGTGCGTGGCTGAGATAATGGATGCGCTTCTGCTCGGCGCGGCCGCGCGCCACGGAATCCAGGATCAGTCCCGCCACCATCATGATCATCGACAGCATCAGCAGCCCGATCGAGAGAATCCAGGTCGGCACCTTGGCGACGTAACCGGTGGCGAAATATTCGTAGAGCACAGGGGCCGCAAAGCCGGCGCTTGCCGTGAGCGACAGGACCGCAAGGGCGCCGAAGAAGCGCGCCGGGCGGGTCTCCTTCATCAGCATCGCGAACATCCAGAGGATCTTCCCGCCGTCCCGGAAGGTCGACAGCTTCGATTCGGAGCCTTCCGGCCGACGGCCATAGTCGAGCGGCATCTCGCAGACGGGGATGCGCAGCGCGGACGCGTGGACCGACATCTCGGTCTCGATTTCGAAACCGCCGGAAACGGCGGGAAAGCTTTTCACGTAGCGGCGGGAGAACACGCGGTAGCCCGAGAAGATGTCGGTGAAATCGCGCCCGAAGAGGAACTGGTAGAGCGTGTTGAAAATGCGGTTGCCGAAGGCGTGCCCGGCACGGCCGGCATCGTCGGTCACCCCGCGGCGCGTGCCGACCACCATGTCGACCCGTTCCGTCAGCAGCGTGTTGATGAGCTGCGGCGCATCCTGCGGGTCATAGGTTCCGTCGCCGTCGGCCATGACGTAGATGTCGGCCTCGATGTCGGCGAACATCCGCCGCACCACATTGCCCTTGCCCTGGCGCGGCTCGCGGATGACGATGGCGCCGCCCGCACGCGCCTGAAGTGCGGTTAGGTCGGTGGAGTTGTTGTCGTAGACGTAGACGGTCGCTTGCGGCAGCGCCTCCCGGAAGCCGCGAACCACAGCGCCGATCGTCTGTTCCTCGTTATAGCAAGGCAGCAACACCGCAATCGCGGGGTCGGCGGGATGCAGGCTCTTCATGCGGCGCTCCGGAGGTCGGACAGTGGGCTTTACTATTTCTTGAAGCCGTTAAGGCTAGGTTTAGCGCCGGACGAAAACGGGCGGAGCGCGTCTTGGCGGCAGTCACCACACCCACCAACTGGGCGCGGTTGCGTTCACCTTTCGCTGGCGACGTGGCGGTTGCCGTCGGGGCCGCCGCGCTGATGCTCGTCGTGCATGCCTTGCGCGGCTTTCCCACCCTGGCCGACAGCAAGGGCGACAACGACAGCGTCCTGCGGCTGGTTCAGGTCCGTGACCTGCTCGCCGGCCAGGGCTGGTTCGATCTCACCCAATACCGGATGGGCCTCGAAGGAGGCTTCGAAATGCACTGGTCGCGACTGGTCGACCTGCCGATCGCCCTTCTCGTCGCAGGGTTCGGCGAGCCGGCGGCGCTGGTGATCTGGCCGACGCTTCTCTTTGCCCTAGCGCTTTTTCTCACCGTTCGCGCCTCCCGCGCGCTTGGTGGCAACTGGGCCGTGCTGCCCGCGGCCGTGATTGGCGGGCTTGCGCTCTATTTCGTCGACCTCTTTCCGCCTGCCGCGCTCGATCATCACAATCTGCAGCTTGTGCTGGCACTGGCGACCTTCGTCTGTCTGGTGAACGCGCGTGTCCAGCGTCATGCAGGGGCGGTAGCCGGCGCATGCGCGGCGCTGATGCTTGCGGTCGGCATGGAAGCTGCGCCCTACGTGGCGGCCGCCTGCGCCATCGCGGCCATCGGCTTTCTGGTCGGCGACGCCGCCGATGCGCGGGTCGCACGCGGATTCGGTTCGGCCTTCGCCGTTGTGGGAGCGGTGTCGCTGGCGATCACGCTGCCGATGCGCGACTGGCTCGCGGTGCAATGCGACGCCTTCTCGTTTCCGCAGGCGTCGCTCGCGGTCCTGGGCGGTGCGGGCCTTGCTGCGATTGCGGCGACGCCGGCTCTCGCGGCCTCGCCCCGGCGCCGGCTCGTCGCTCTGGCGGTACTCGGCGGGCTGGCGGCGGCGCTGCTGCTCGCGGCTTTCCCCCAATGTCTAGCAGACCCTTATGCCGATCTCGATCCTCGTCTGCAACGCTATTGGCTGAGCGCGGTTTCGGAGGCGCAGTCCGTCGTTTCCGTGTTGGGTTCCGATCCCGCCATGTTTGCCGGCTTCTATATTACCCCGATCATCGCGCTTGGCGTCTGCGGCTGGGTAATCATTCGCGAACAGGCCGGTCGTGCGTGGGTCGTCGCGGCGGCTTTTCTTGGTGTTGCGTTGCTCGTCAGCTTCTGGCAGGTGCGCGGCGCGATGTTCTCGGTACCGCTCGCCGCCATTCCGCTTGCCGCCTGGGTCGGCGGATTGCGCCGCAACGTGGACACTACGGGCGGCCTGACGCGGCAACTGGCGATGCTTGGCGGCTGGCTGGTTTCGCTGAATATAGTCTGGCAACTCGCCGCCCTCCCGCTTAAATCTGGAGCGGACGGAGACGATCGAAGCCAATCAACAGCGCTCGAGCGCTGCTATGCGCTGTCCGACTACGCGACGCTGGATTCCCTGCCGGCCGGGCTCGTGCTTGCCGTTTCCAATCAGGGATCGACGATCCTGGGCGCGACCGGCCACCGTGTTCTCAACGGCCCTTATCACCGCAACAATGCCGGCAATCTCGCTGCGCTCGACATGCTGATGGGCGATCCGGACGCAGCCGGTGATGTTGCGAGGCGGCTTGGAGTGGCCTATGTCGCGCTCTGCCGGGGCAACCCCGAGACGCAATCCCTGCGCAGATGGGCGCCCGAAGGACTTCTGGCGAGCCTCTTTGCCGGCAGCACGCCGTCATGGCTGACGCCGATGGTCGGCACTGCAGGCGAGCCCGTCGAAATATGGCAGGTGCGCGACGGGCGCTGATCGCTTGCTGAAAAATTGTTCTGTCCGATACCTTTCCTAAAGGGTTTGGTGGCAAGGTGCGCTCCCGCAGGCCTGGAAATAAGAAAAAGCAGAATAAGGGGCGCCGATGCAGCATCCTTTCGGCAGCGGCAAGATGGGGAACGAATCGGCGGATCTGGCCTTTACCGATCCGCTTACAGGCCTCGGGAATCTGAGGCGCTTCTTCGACAAGATCGACCGGCTGATCCTTGATCGGGCCGACGATCCTGCACCTTTCGCCATCGGCATTCTCGATCTCGACGGCTTCAAGCCGATCAACGATCTCTTCGGTCGCCGGGCTGGAGACAATATTCTCCAGCAGGTTGCGATGCGGCTGAAGGCGTCGATGGACCAGCATTCGACCGTCGCCCGCGTCGGCGCGGACGAATTCGCTTTCCTTTACCCTCTCGTGTTCAGCGAGGAAGCCGCCCAGGAGCGCGCCCTGATGCTGATCGAGATTCTGTCCGCCCCTTACGATGTCGGCGACCGGACCGCCCGTCTGTCCGCCTCCGCGGGCTGTTCGCTGTTCTATTCCGGCGAGGAGAGCACTGAGACCCTCGTTTCCAAGGCCGAGACGGCACTCTACCATGCCAAACGGTCCGGTCGCGGCAAGGTGATGGTCTACACGCGCGAGATGGAGGAAGCGGCCCGGCGGGTCACGCATATCGAGCAGGCGCTGCGCCGCGCGGTGGCCGCCGAGGAAGTCGAGCCGCATTTCCAGCCGATCGTCGAACTGAAGAGCGGCCGGGTGATCGGCTTCGAGGCGCTGGCGCGCTGGACGGACCGCGATCTCGGCGTGATCCCGCCCAACGTGTTCATTCCCATCGCCGAGGAGCGCGGGATCATCGGCGCTCTCTCGCAATTGCTGCTGCGCAAGGCAACGGAAACCGCGCGCAACTGGCCGGACGAACTGTTCCTGTCCTTCAACCTGTCGCCGTCGCAACTTGTCGACCAGAACACCGCACAGCAGGTTCTGGCGATTCTGGCGCGCACCGGTTTCGATCCGCGCCGTCTCGAGATCGAGATCACGGAGACCGGCCTGATGACCGATCCCGCATCGGCGGAGAAAATCGTCAACGATCTGCGTGCGGTGGGCATACGCGTGTCGCTTGACGATTTCGGTACCGGCCAATCGTCGCTTGGACGTTTGCGCGAGTTCCAGTTCGACAAGCTGAAGATCGACCGCAGCTTCGTCTCGTCGATCCTGGAGGACAAGCCATCCGAGCATATCATCCGCGCCATTCTTGCAATGTGCGAAGGGCTAGGCATGAACGTGGTGGCCGAGGGCATCGAGGAGGAGGCGCAGGCCGACCGTCTCGTCGAATTCGGCTGTGCGGGCGGGCAGGGCTATCTTTTCGGCAAGCCGAGCGATGCCGAGGCGACCATGGCCTATCTGCGCGAAGCCTATCGCGACATGGCGCGCAACCGCGGGTGCGGGTAGCCCGCCGGTTCGAAGCTCAGCCGAGCTTTTCCATGCAGATCTTGGTGTGGCCGGCCCGGATGAAGCCGAGCTGATGCGCTGCAGCCCGCGACAGGTCGAGCACGCGCCCCTTGATGAACGGCCCCCGGTCGTTGATGCGCACCACCACGGACTTGCCGTTGCGCTGGTTGGTGATCTTCATCTTGGAGCCGAAGGGCAGGCTGCGGTGCGCCGCGGTCAGCGCGGCCGGGTTCATGCGCTCCCCCGAGGCGGTCTTCGAGGTCAGCGCATACCATGAAGCGCTGCCGCATTGGGCGGAAGCCGTGGTGGCGGAAAACGCAAGGAGTGTCGCGGCGGAAAGGCTTGCTGCCGCGATCCGCAGGCTGATTCTGTTCATGTAGAAGGTCCGGTTCCGTTGATATCGAAAGCGGCCCTAGGAACGGAATCGGGCAATCGAGAGGCCGGCAACTCTCTGCCGGTACAACAATGGCGACAGCCAGTAATATTAAGTCAGGTGGCGGCGCTGGACTGACCTATATTCAGCGGAGATTCAACAGCTTCGCCGCGTTGTCCTTGAGGATCAACGGCCGCACCTCGTCCTTGATCTCGATGTTCTCGAAATCGGCAAGCCAGCGATCCGGTGTGATTGCCGGCCAGTCGGAGCCGAACAGCATCTTGTGCTTCAGCATCGTGTTGGCATAGCGCACGAGGACCGGCGGAAAGTATTTCGGCGACCAGCCCGACATGTCGATATAGACGTTGGGCTTGTGGGTCGCGACCGACAGCGCCTCCTCCTGCCACGGGAAGGAGGGGTGCGCGAGGATGATCGGCATGTCGGGGAAATCCACCGCCACATCGTCGAGATGAAGCGGATTGGAATATTTGAGCCGCATGCCCATGCCGCCGCGCATGCCGGCGCCGACGCCGGTCTGGCCGGTGTGGAACAGCGTAATGGCGCCTTCCTCGGCGATCGCCTCGTAGAGCACGTAGGCTGATCGATCGTTCGGATAGAAGCCCTGCATCGTAGGGTGGAACTTGAAACCGCGGACGTCGAATTCGCGCACCAGCCGCCGCGCCTCGCGGGCGCCGGCCTTGCCCTTGGCCGGATCGATGGAGGCAAACGGGATCATGATGTCGCTGTTTTCGGCGGCGATCTGCGCCACTTCCTCGTTGTTGTAGCGCCGGAAGCCGGTCTCGCGCTCGGCGTCGACCGGAAAGATTACGCAGCCGATCCTGCGCTCGCGGTAATAGGCTGCGGTTTCCTGCACCGAGGGCAGCATGCCCTTGGCGCCCGCCGGATTCCTGAAATACTTGGCCATGCCGGCCTGGAACTCGTCGTAGCCGTCGTCGCGCGGCCCGCAGCACGGCTCCTCCGCATGGGTGTGGATGTCGATGGCGACGAGCTCGTCGAGTTTCATGCAGGTTCCTCCGCTTACAGGCGACGGTCCGCACAGTCTGCGAAGCATGTCCGGGTGTAAACAGCCAAGTTGATTTGGAACCGGGAACGCGCGTGCGCTTCTCTGGGAAAATCAAAATAATTACCTGAAGCGTAATCGCCGGATAGCGCAACCGAAGGCATGGTGCTTCTGCAATCGCAAGACACACAAACCGCGACAGGAGCAGACCCATGGCAGCTTACGGAATCGGATATCTCTGGAACGTCAATCTCGGACCCGGCATCGTCGAATATCTGGAGCGCATCGATGCGACGCTTGCGCCCTTCGGCGGCCGCTTCATCGCCCATGGCGGCAGGATCGAGCACTTCGAGGGCAGCCTGCCGGAAGGCAATGCCATTATCCTCGAGTTTCCCGACTACCAGCATGCCCGCGACTGGTATCACAGCGAGGCTTACGCAGCCATCAAGGCCCTGCGCAGCGACAATGCCGAAGGCCACATCTTCATTGTCGACGGTGTGTCGGCCAACCACAAGGCGATCGAAGTGTTGGCGGCAGGCGTGTGAGCGCGGATCGCCCACGAACGCTTGCCTGCCGGGCATTTCGGCCCGGCTACGGCATGTCGGAAGGGAGAAATCGTCAGTTCGACCTGGTGGTCACCGGATGGAACCGACGAACCTTTGAAGTGAATTTGACGAGCGGAAGCGTGCAGTTCCGACCCGCAACCCATCTGCGCGCAACACCCCACAATCCCGGCAAGGTAAGCGTGTAGCGCCCCGCTGCCGAAGGGCGACAGGGCGCGTTTTTCGCGTCAGCAGCGGATCAACCGTCGGTGTCGTCGTCAGGATTGTCGACTTCGCAACCGATACCATGGCAGCCGATATAGTTGCCCTCGGTATCGAAATTGGGATTTCCGTCCCTGTCGAAGCTTGGGCGCGTGTCGATGTTGTCGCTGCGCTGGGCCGCCTGGCGATCACGATCGCGCCGTTCCTGCGCCTCGATACGGTCCAATGAACGCTGTTCATCGGCCGCGCGCTGGGAATCCTGT
>JAEWFU010000303.1 GCA_023388675.1 Pseudomonadota bacterium
GCATGACACCGAGATCGCACAACCCGCGATGCAGTCCGAGCCCGAGAACGTCGTTGTGGCAGATGATGGCGGTGGGCCGCGCAGGCCGGCTCATGATCTCGGGGGCGGCCATGCGGGCACTTCGATGCGTGGATTCCAGCGGGCGTACGAAAAGCGGCGTCAGGCTCGCAGCTTCCATAGCCGCGTGAAAGCTGTCGAGGCGTTCCGTGCGGGCCGAGTGGTAGGTATCCGTTGCAACGTAGCCGATGCGACGATGACCGAAGCCGACGAGACACTCGACTGCTTCCCGCATGCCTGGCTCAGGGTCCATGCCTGCGTAGTCGCTCGCCGTTTCCGGCACCATGCGCAGCGTCTGGACAAGGGGCACGCCCCATCTGCCTGCGTCATCGACGAAACGCCGCTCGGTTCCCTCTGCCGGGCAGACTATGAGCCCGTCCACGCCATGCTCGCGCATGCGGTTGACGAAGCCGTCCTGCTTTGCGGCATCCTCGTTGGAATTGGCGAGGATGACGGCGAGCCCGGCGGTTTCCAGGATGCTTTCGATGCCTGCGAGCAGGACGGCGAAGAACGGGTTGGTGAGGTTCGGGATGATGACCCCGACCGTCCTGCTGCGCGCTGCGCGCATCCGTGCCGCGCCCAGATTGTAGACATAGCCGAGCTCGGCCATGGCGGCTTCGACCTTGGCGCGCGTTGCCGCGCCTACCAAGGGGCTGTCCCGCACCACCAGCGATGCGGTGGCGCGCGACACGCCGGCATGTTTTGCCACGTCGAGAAGCGTGACCCGTTTCATGCCCCGACACTCCCTGTGGCCATGATGTGTTCCCGATTGGATCGATCCAATAGAGCTTAGTACCAGATCGGGATGTTTCGCAAGTTTGCTTGGCGCGGTTCAGGCTGCGGAGTGAATGCGCGCCGGCATGGTTGGCGACGGCATGCGAAGTTCCGTCTCGCCTGACTGGTCGGTCTCATCGTCCGAGGCGGAGCCGGCGCGATTGAACTCTCCAAGAGCCGTTGCCTCGCGCTCCACGAGGCGTCCGATCTCGGAGAATCCGTCGGCAGCCTCCATGTTGCGCCTTGCGGCGACGGCAACGCCGCCCATGATATGCCGGACCCTTTGCAGCATCTCTTCGCGATCGTCGCAGTTCTCGATCGCCAGCAGTTCGGTGTCGATCCGCTCGGCGAGTTTTTCGGCTCGCCGTTTGAGCCGGACGGCTGCCTCGTCGATTGCTTGCTGATGCGACGCAAGCCGCACGCTGCTTGTCGTCAGCGTTGCGAACGCGGTCTCCAGCCTCCCGATGGTCGTGTTGAAATCGTCGCGAAACGCCCGGTAGGGTTCCGGCAGGTCGAGCTTCACGCGGCGCGAAAGGTCGCCGTCGGCGAGGCTGCCCATCGCAGCGCCCATCAATCGGGCGACAGCCGCATGCACCTTACCGCTGCGCTGCCTGCCCTCCAGCCCCGAACGACAGCGCTCGATGGCAGCGCCCAGATCGGCGGTCTCACCATCGGCGAAGGGTGCGGCCG
This sequence comes from Pseudomonadota bacterium, assembly GCA_023388675.1. Lineage (GTDB taxonomy): Bacteria > Pseudomonadota > Alphaproteobacteria > Rhizobiales > Rhizobiaceae > Aerobium. The sequence continues at coordinate 1,522 of JAEWFU010000303.1, forward strand.
GCAGCGTGAAGTCGTTCTGTGCGATACGGTCCAGGCTTTCGATTGCCGGTTCCAGACTTGCAGCGATGGCACGATGCGCCGTCGTCCATGCCGTCGCGGCGACAGTGATCGGCATCAGGATCATTGGTAGTGCAACGAGGGCGAACGACGTGCCGGCTCCGGCTGAAAAGCTCCACAATATGACGGTACAGCAGGCGACAGCGGCCGAGATGCCACCGGCGGCGATGGCGATCCGTGTGGCTGGCGACGGTAGCCTGTCTCGCCTTTGGCTGACGCGCGTACGCATGCGGGCGCAAATTCCCATGCTCGATCGATGCTGTCATCGTAGAAGCGCAACCTTGCATGAGGCAGGAGCGTCCCGTGCAGTTGACATTCCGCGTGACCGCCAGTCTATCTGCCCGCAAAACCTGCCGAGGATGGAAACGCCATGACCAATGTCGCACTGACGGGCCTTGCCCGCGATCTGGCGCAGCGCGCCGATGAAGGCCGGCCGGTGCGGATCGGACTGGTCGGCTGTGGCGAGATGGGCACCGACATCGTCACCCAGGTGGCGCAGATGCGCGGCATCGAAGTGGCGGCCATCGCCGACACGCGCGGCGAGCGCGCCCGGCAGGCCGTCGCGATCGCCCAGCGGCCACCCGAAAGCGCAGGCGATGCACAAAGCGCGCAGGCCATGTCGGCACTGATCGAAGCCGGCCGCACGGCAATCGTGCCGGATTCGTCCATGGTCGTCACCCATGATCTCGTCGATGTCGTCATCGACGCCACCGGCAAGCCCGCCGTCGGCGCCGAAATCGGGCTCAAGGCGATGGAGCACCGCAAGCATCTGGTGATGATGAACGTCGAGGCCGACGTCACCATCGGTGCCTATCTCAAGCACGCGGCGTCGAAACTGGGCGTCGTCTATTCGCTCGGTGCCGGCGACGAGCCGTCCTCCTGCATGGAGCTTATCGAGTTCGTTTCCGCTATGGGTCACCGCGTGGTCGCGGCCGGCAAGGGCAAGAACAATCCGCTCAACCATGACGCCACGCCGGACGAATACCGCGAGGAAGCGGAGCGTCGGAACATGAATCCGCGCATGCTGGTCGAGTTCGTGGACGGCTCCAAGACCATGGTGGAGATGGCCGCGATCGCCAATGCCACGGGCCTCGTCCCCGACAAGCCCGGTATGCACGGCCCTGCCGCCACGCGCGACGAGCTTTCGCGTGTGCTCTGCCCGGTCGAGGATGGCGGTGTGCTGTCGCGCAAGGGCTGCGTGGATTTCTCCATCGGCAAGGGCGTCGCGCCCGGTGTCTTCGTCATCGCGGAAATGGCGCATCCGCGCCTGCGCGAGCGGATGAACGACCTGAAACTGGGCGAGGGGCCGTATTACACCTTCTTCCGCCCCTATCACCTGACCAGCCTCGAAGTGCCGCTGACCTGCGCCCGCGCCGTGCTTTACGGCAAGGCCGACATGGTGCCGCTCGACAGGCCGGTGGCGGAAGTGTGCGCGGTCGCCAAGCGCGACCTGAAGCCCGGCGACAGGCTCGACGCGATCGGCGAATACACCTACCGCTCCTGGATCATGACGGTGGAGGGCGCCCGCGCGGCGAAGGCCGTTCCGTGCGGTCTGCTCGAAGGTGGGGTCGTGACGACGCCCATCGCGAAAGGTGAACTGCTCACCTACGCCAACGCCACACCGGATGCCGGTTCGGGTCTCGTCGCGCTCCGCCGCAGGCAGGACGAACTGGTGGGAAAGCTCTCGTAACAGGTAACGCCTGCGCTGCCCCTCATCCGGCTGCCGCCACCTTCTTCCCGCCAGCGGGGAGAAGAGGCTCTGCCGCTGGGATTTCGCTAATCGCCAAAGTGGCAGAAAAGGCGGCAACTTTGCGGCCAGCGCTCCTCTCCCCGTTCACGGGGAGAGGATGCCGGCAGGCAGGTGAGGGGCGGAGCCTGCTTTCGCGTTTATTTCCCCAGCTCGATCGAGCGCAGGCGGGCCGCTTCGACGGCTTCCGTCACCAGCGTCTTCAGGCGGTCGTCGCCCATCAGCACCGCCAGCGCTGCGGCCGTCGTGCCGTTGGGGCTCGTCACCTGCTGGCGCAGCGTACCGGGTTCCTCACGGCTTTCGGCGGCAAGTGCCGCGGATCCATAGACCGTCTGCATGGCAAGCAGCTTCGCGGTCTCGACCGGCAGGCCGGCTTTCTCGCCTGCTGCCGTCAGACATTCGATGAAATGGAAGACATAGGCGGGGCCGGACCCGGAGACCGCGGTCACGGCGTCCATCAGCCCTTCATCGTCGATCGTCGCGACCTCGCCGCTGGCTGACAGCAGATCGCGAACGAAGTCGTTCGTGGCGTCGCCGACATTGCCGTTGGCGACCACCACCATCATGCCCTTGCCGATCGCGGCGGGCGTGTTGGGCATGCAACGAATGACACCCGCATCGGCACCCAGCGCACTCTCGAAGGCGGAGATAGGCGTGCCTGCGGCAACGCTGACATAGGTGGTCGATGGCTTGAAGCGCGCATAGGCGGGAACGACGTCGAGGATCACCTGCGGTTTGACGGCGAAAACGACGAGGCGCGGCGCCGCGTCGGCGGGAATCGCCCCCGCATCCGGAAGGGCGGTGACACCCAGGGCAGCCGCTCTCTCGCGCAAGGCGTCGGTCGGTTCGACGACGATCGCCTCGTCGGCGCGAAGCTTGCCGGAAGACAGCCAGCCCGCCAGCATCGCATATCCCATGTTCCCGCATCCCACGAGCACGATCCTGGCCGACATGTCACTCTCCTGCGATGACCCGCGCCGGCCTGACGCCGACAATGCAACGCCGTTTAGGCCCTCGGCCGGCAATGTTCAACACAACCGCGCCGACGCGGCGGTTCTATCCGAAATTAACCTTTTGTTTTCCATCCCCGTTTAGCTTGCCTTAACGAATGAGGTAACCAGCTCGCCGTCGTGCGCGCATCTTCTGCAGGCATCGATGTCCGGTTCAAGAGACGATTACAGGCAAGGTCGTGCTTCGTTGCTGGCGATGGCCGGCGACGGGGAGGACGCTGTAACGCGCCATGCCCGGGCACGCGCCAAACGGGAACGCCGGGCAAACCCTGTTCTTTCCGAACCGGCTGAACCCGGTGTCGAGGCAACCGGCGATGCGGTGTTGCGCGAGCAGCCGGAACTGCACCGGCTGAGGGACATGATTTCCGGTGATCCGGTCGAAGACGATCGTGACAACGCCGAAATGCTGATGGATTCCGAGCCGCGGGGGGGCGATGTGACCGGAAAGACGGTTTCAGAACCGGCGCCAGCCGGAGGCAAGCCCGGCACCGGCATGTCGATGCGTCCCGTGATAGGGCTGACGCTTGCAGGTGCCGTGATCGGCGCCGCGGTGGCTTTTGCATGGCCGAAGTCCTATGTCGCCACAAGCGAGTTGCTGATCGATCCGCAGGCCGTGCGCGCCGGCGTAGCTTCGGGGCAGCTCTCGGCCGATGCAGCCTTCGCTCTGGTCGACAACCAGCTCCGTGTGCTGCGCTCGGGTACGATGCTGCAAGCCGCCGCCGACCGGTTGAACCTTGCCGCCGATCCCGAGTTCAATGGCGACGCAGCCGGTCCGTTCGGGTTGGGTGGCTCGCTTGCCGGTCTTGGCGACCTCGTGGCGGGCGACGGCGCCAGCCCGGTGGAACGCCGCAGGGCCCGATCCTTGCAGGCGCTCGAAAGCGCGGTCGAGACGAATCGCCAGGGTGGCTCGTCCGTCATCGAGGTTTCGGCGCGAACCGGCGATCCCGAAAAATCGGCGCTGATCGCAAACACCATCTCCGAGCTGTTTCTGGCCAATGCCGGAGGTGGCGCGGCCCAGACCACTGGCAGCATGAGTGAACGCCTCGCGGAACTGCGCGCGGGCGTGGAGGAGGCCGAACGGGCGATCGCCGACTACAAGGCGCAAAACGGGCTTGTCGATGCGCAGGGCCGGTTGATCTCCGATGACGAAATCCTGCGCCTCAGCGAACGTCTTTCGGCAGCGCAGGCGCGCACCGTGGAGCTTAACGCCCGCGCCGCTTCGACCCGCGAAGCCAACGTCGATTCCATCGTCACCGGCTCGCTGCCGGAGCAATACGCATCTTCGACTTTGACCGATTTGAGGAGCCGCTATGCGGCTTCTCGGCAGCAGGCGGATCGGCTGGGCGTGAAGCTCGGCCCGCGCCATCCGGAATTGCTCTCCGCACGAGCCGAACTCGAGGGCACGCGCCAGGAGATATCCGACGAACTGCGGCGTGTCGCTGCGGCTTTGCAGACCGAATTGACGCGGGCAGTGCGCGAGGAGCAGGAATTGGCCTCGCAACTCGCGGAGATGAAGGCACGCCAGGGCGACATCGGTGGCGAACTGGTTGCCTTGAGGGAACTGGAGCGGGAGGCAGCGGCGAAGCGCTCGGTCTACGAACAGTCTCTGCAGGCGGCGCAGGCTGGTCCGGGCACTTCGGCGCCCGGTGGTGCAAGCCTGATTTCCAGGGCTGTGCCCCCGCTTTATTCGAATGGACCCTCGATGCCGG
>JAEWFU010000322.1 GCA_023388675.1 Pseudomonadota bacterium
CCACGTCGCGCACGATCGGCTTGATGCCGACCTGCGACGGGATGCCGAGCATCTCCTTGCGGCAGGTGTCGTCCTCGATGCCGCCCTTGCCGACATAGACCTTGCGGGTGAAGCCCGCCTTCTCCCATATGGTCGGCAGTTCGCTGTGGCGCACCACATACTTCGCCATCAGCTTCTGCAGAGGGTGGCTGCCATTGCGGTCGAACGGCAGCGTCTTGCCGGGCGCTGCGCCGAAGCTGCGGGCGAGCTCCGCCGGATGCTCCTTCGGATGGTAGTGATAGACGGGCGGCAGCGGCTTGCCGACGTCGACCGAGATCGACATCAGCACCGGCGTGACGCCATCGTTGCGGAAGCCGTGGCCAATCTCACGGGCATTGAGGATCATGTCCCTGGCGCCGAGCTTGACCTCGACCACCTCACCGTCCTTCTCCCAGCCGACGACCAGAACGCCGTCGATGATGAGGAAGCTCTCCTCGATCTCGTGGCTGTGGCAGGCGGCATATTTGCCCGGCTCCTTGTAGATCAGGCTGACGGTGAAATGGTCCGGCTTGAGCGTCGTCGTATCGCCGACCTTGGGCGAGCCGCCGGCACCGATATAACGCATCTGCGCGCGGGCCAGATCGTCGAACCCGGCATTGGAAGGAAATGCGTTCCAGTCGAACGACTTGTCGGTGAAGCGGCCGACGTGGGCCGCGAGTTCCTGCGCCAGCGCGGAGGTGGGCGTGGTGTGCATGGTCATAGGGCTGTCCTTTCTCCTCAACTGGAACGAGGCTAGCGGGGCGACGTTTTACGTGCTAGACGACGTTTTATGGATAAAACTCAAAGCGACACCACCCGCTCGCAATCCGACGACAAATACCTCGTGCCGGGCCTGATCCGCGGCCTTGAAGTGCTGCAGGCCTTCACGCCCGAGACGCGCGAGATGACGCTTTCGGATATAGCCCGCCGGCTGGGCACCACGCGCTCTGCCGCCTTTCGCGCCGTCTACACGCTCGCCCACCATGGCTACCTGCTGCACGACCAGCAAACCGCCCGCTACACGCTTGGTCCGGCGGTGCTGCGGCTCGGCTATGGCTATCTCGCCACGCGCGAACTCGTGGAGATAGCACTGCCCGAACTCGAGAAACTGCGTGATGCGACCGACTGGTCCGCACATCTGGGCGTGCGCGACGGACGTTTCGTGCTCTACATGCTGCGGGTACCCAGCCACCTTGGCCTTGCCAGCATCGTCCATGTCGGCAGCCGGCTTCCGGCCGCCGGGACGACGATGGGCCGCGTGCTCCTGACCGACCTGAACGAAGACGGCCTGCTGCGGCTCTATCGCGACGAGACCTATCAGAACGCGCCCGGCCAGACCCCGCGCAGCCTGACCGAACTGGTTGCGCAATGGCGGCGCGACCGGAAGGCAGACGCAGTCGTCCAGATCGGCAGTTTCGAAACCGGGATCGCCAGCGTGGCGGCGCCCGTCCGCGATATCAGCGGCAACATCGTCGCCGCCATCAACGTTACCCGGGCCGCGTCCGGCAGCGTCGTCGACGACATAGAAGCTGGTGTGAAAGCGGAAGTGCTCCGCACGGCCGCCGCCATCACCCGGCTGCTCGGCGGTCTGCCGGAACGCACCGCGACCGAGTGATACGAGTGCCTGACATCTGGCGAAACACCAATGAGTTCCGCATCGATAACGCGTGGATTTCGTTGCGGAAGCCTGAGCGGCGCAACATCCAATGAAGGTCTGCTCTTGCAACAGTTCTAATTTTGCGCCTACTATTGAACACTAGGTTCACATTTGAACATGGAGCGAGATGCATGGAATTGACGCGGCGAAGCCTGATGCTGGGTGCAATGGGGAGTGGTGCCTTGCTGTCGCTTCCGGTCGGAGCGCGGGCGCAGACCGCCTTCAGCTTCATCACCCCTTTCACCCTCTCGCTTGCCTTCGCGCCGGTGCTTTATGCCGAGGCCGCTGGCTACTATGGCGACGAGGGGCTGGAGATGAACCTGCAGGCCGGCAAGGGCGCGGCGCTTGCAGCGCAGATGACGATCGCCGGGCAGATGGATTCCGGCCGCACCGGCGGCACCAACTACATCGTTTCGCGCGTCAACAACGACGCGCCGCTGATCTCGATCGCGACGATCGCGCAGATGTCGCCCTTCTTCGTGATCTCTTCCACCGACAACCCCGTGAACACCATCGCGGACCTCGAAGGCCGTACCGTGGGCATGGCGACGCTCGGCGGCTCGATGGAAGGTACGCTCGACCTGATGATGACGAATGCAGGCGCGTCGCCGGAAAAGGTCAACAAGGTGAAGGTGGCCGATTCAGCCGCCTCCTTCGCGCTGATCGAGGCCGGCCGCGCCGGCGCGTTCCTTGGCAACACGTCCTCCATGGTGATAGCCAGCTCGGCACGTGACGATGTAGCGGCCATGCCGATCGATGACGGCATGCCGGGTCAGGTCTATGTCGCGCGCCCTGACCAGGTCGCGGAGAACCCCGAAAAGTTCGTCGCCTTCCTGCGCGCGACCCACCGCGCGGTAAAGGAAATCGTCAGTGCGGAGGACCTGACACCGATCCTGACCAAGATCGGCGAAAAGCATGAGGTCTCCGGGCTCAAGAATACGGAAATCGCCCAGAAGGACCTGCGCGCCAACGCCGAGAACTGGGCGTCGAAAGGCGAGGAGAACCTGCTGCGCAACATTCCCGAGATGTGGGACCGCGCCGTGGAGCTGCTCGCCGGCGCGAAGCTGATCGACAAGACCGTGCCGGCGACCGACCTCTACACCAACGACCTGCTCGACCAGGCCCTCAAGGCATGAGGATCGAGACGGAAGCCGACATCCGTCTCGCGGGTGTCGGCAAGACCTTTGGCAGCGGCGCCAACGCCGTCCGCGCCATCGGCGACGCCACGCTGGACATGCAGCGAGGCGACTTCGTCTCGCTTCTGGGCCCGTCGGGTTGCGGCAAGACCACGCTTTTGCGCATCATTGCCGGTCTGGAGAAGCCGACGGAAGGCGAAATACTCGTACGCGGCCGCGCCGTCTGGGAAGGCGGGAAGCGGTCGGGCGAGGCGACCCGACCGGTTTCGATGATGTTCCAGGAAGCGCGGCTGTTCCCGTGGTTCACGGTCGCGGAAAATGTTGCACTGCCGTTGCGCCTGCAGGGCGTGGCGAAGGCAGAACGGGACGCGCGCGCCCATGCGCTGTGCGAGACCGTCGGCCTCAAGGGTTTCGAGGCGATGCGGCCAGCCGCCCTTTCCGGCGGCATGCGCCAGCGCGCATCGCTTGCCCGCGCGCTCATCACGAAGCCGCAGGTGCTGCTTCTGGACGAACCGTTCGGCGCACTCGACGCGATGACCCGCGACACGCTCAACATGGAGCTGATGTCGGTCTGCGCCGAGGCGCGGGTGACGACCATCCTCGTCACGCATTCCATTACCGAGGCCGCGTTCCTCTCGGATCGCGTGGTGGTGCTGGCGGCGCGGCCCGCGCGCATAACCGAGGTCATCGAAATGCCATTCGAACGTCCGCGCACGCTCGACCTTCAGCGCACGGCCGCCTTCCAGGATATGCTCGTGCGGCTGCGTTCGAGCCTGACGGGAGGTCATTGATGCGCACCGACCGCCTTATTCGCGTCGCGCTGCCGACAGGCACTGTCATCGCTTTCCTGCTGATCTGGACGCTTTATGTACGCACGGCCGAAGTGTCGGCGTTCATCCTGCCGACACCGTGGCAGATCATCATGGCCTTCGTCGATCTCGTGAGCGACGTATCGGTGTGGCGCCATGCGCTCGTTACCGTGACCGAGGCTGTTTCCGGCTTCTTCATCGCCGTGTTTCTGGGCGTCACACTCGGCATGGCCATGGCGCGCGTCCAGATGCTGGAATGGGCCTTCAAGCCGTTCATCGTCTGCCTTCAGCTCATTCCCAAGATCGCGTTGGCGCCGCTGTTCATCCTGTGGTTCGGCTTCGGGCTGGAATCGAAGATCGTGATCGCCGCCGCGCTCGCCTTCTTCCCGGTCTTCTCCAATGCCCTGGTGGCCTTCCGCTCGGTGGAACCGGGCGACCGCGATGTGTTCACCATGCTGCAGGCGAATCCGGTCCAGCGCTTCACCATGCTCGACCTGCCGACCGCGCTGCCTGTCGTGCTGGCAGGTGTCGAGGTCGCGGTGGTGATGTCGATGATCGGCGCGATCGTCGGCGAGTTCATCGGCGGCAACGAGGGGCTTGGCTACCTCGCTGTGGCCATGTTGCAGGAACTGCAGGTGCCCGGCCTCTTCGCCGTGATCGTGTTGCTGACGCTGATCGGGCTTGCGCTCTATACGCTGATCTCGCAGCTTCGCGCCTGGCTCACCCCCTGGCACAGTTCGGTCGCCGGCCGCGAGAATACGGCGTAGCCTGTTCCCCTGCCAAGGATCCGACAGCCGGCCATCGGCAGACCCGGATAAGATCATCGCGACCACCGCCGCTTCCGCGCCGGTGGTCGTTTTGCTTGACAAGCACGCCATTATTTAACATGTTAATAATAACATGTGCGGGGGGAGGAATGATGCCGCATTTGACCATTGAATATTCGGCCAATCTCGAAACCCGTGTCGATCTCGACGGCCTGTGCGCGGCGCTGCTGGAAACGGTGCTGGAAACCGGTTCGTTCGAAATCGGAGGCGTACGCGTCCGGGCATTGCGGGCCGATCATTACGCAATTGCCGACCGCTTGCCCGAAAAC
>JAEWFU010000358.1 GCA_023388675.1 Pseudomonadota bacterium
CGGACGAGCCGGAAAGTGGCGTTGCGCCGTCGCTTCGCGTCGACATGCTGGCGCAGATAGAGCGCTTGCAGGCGGAAAATCTGGCGCTGTTTCCGGATCGGGCGATGCGCGAATACGGCGACAACGCGGAGACGGTGCCGCATGAGCAGCCGAAGCAGCCGCCGCAGGCGTCGCAAAGCCCGGCCAACCTGCAACCGGCGCTGGAAGACCTCTTCTTTCTCGACCCTGATTCGATTTCACGCGAGCTCGGCATCGGCCCGAAGAGCAAGCCGGCCGAACTCGACCGCGCGCGGCGCAGCTTTGCGCTGCGTTATCACCCCGACCGGATGCCGGAAGAGATGCGCGAACGCGCAGCGTTGCGCATGCAGATCGCGAACATGCTGATCGACGAGGCAAAGCGCGGCAAGCGCTGAGGCTGCGGGGGCAAGAATCCGCCCGCTCACCCGTGTCGCCCTTCAACCGTCAAAATCGCCCGCAAGCTTGTCGGTGGCGGGCAGTTCCGACTTCTTCGGGAACTCCGCCCGGCATGCTGATTGAAGAAGAAGGAGACAATGCATGGCCCATTCACGCAAAGAAGAAAAGCGCGCACTCGACGCAGCCGAGCTCGAGCTCATCGAGAAGTCCCATCATCCGGCCGTGCAGGATATTTCCGATTCCGAACTGTCCAACCTGACCAAGCTGGTGCGGGAACGGCGTGACAAGGCGCAGGCTGCATCTCACCGGCAGCGCCGCGAGATGCGCAAGAAGGCGGAGCCACGGGGCGCGCGGGCCTCAGCCGACGATACCGGAACCCAGCGCAAGGTCGAAGTGCTGGCCATGGCGATCCGCCGGCTTAACAATGAAACGGATCGGCGCGCGCGGCTGGCAGCTAAAGCCGATCTCGTGGAAAGTGCCCGCAACGCTCTGGCTTTGAAGCAGGCGTCGGCGGGAGGACGGAATGCGCCGGCAAGCCGCAGCGCCGACAAGGGCATGAATTCGAATGAAAACAGCAGGGCGCGGCGTATCACCGCCCCTAAGAAGGTGGGTAGCGTCTCGCAACAGAACAAACGTGCACAGGCGAAACGCGACGCCTGACCTCCTGCAAGTCGGGTTCGCGGGGCAGGGGAGTCGGCCGCCGCCCCGCAGATATTACCAGCTACCGGTGTTTTCCATGGAAGCCCAGGGTTCGGCCTTGGGCTTGGCTGGGCCTTTCTGGAGCAATTCGATGGAGATGCCGTCCGGCGACCTGACGAAAGCCATGTTGCCGTCGCGCGGAGGGCGGTTGATCGTCACGCCATTGTCCATCAGGTGCTGGCAGGTGGCGTAGATGTCGTCGACCTCATAGGCGAGGTGGCCGAAATTGCGTCCACCCTGATAGTCCTCCGGGTCCCAATTGTAGGTGAGTTCGATGAGCGGTGCCTTGTTGGCGGTGCCGGTCTCCTCGTCACCCGGCGCGGCCAGGAAGATGAGGGTGAAGCGGCCCTGTTCGTTCTCGATGCGGCGGACTTCCTTGAGACCCAGCTTGCGGCAATAGAAATCGAGCGAAACGTCGACGTCCTTCACGCGGACCATGGTGTGCAGATAGCGCATGATTGTTCCTGTGGATGGCTCGTATTTGCGGTCCTGATATGGAGCAGACCAGGCCCCGGGGCAACCGCGGGAACGACAGACGAAACCCAATGAAGACCAGCCGCAGTATTGTCGGCCGCGAAATGTTGAAAAATGCTAAGCGGCTCTTGCTAACCCACGATTGCACAGTGTTATCCTGTCAATCAGAATCACTTGGCTGAAAATGAAGAAAGGTGTGTCGGGATGGGGGACAAGGCCTCTTCAGAGAGGCGTTACGCGGCCATTGACGAAGCCCTGGGTCCGGATAACGGAGATGAGGCTGCGCTCGCTGAAATCTCGGGCGCGATCAAGTGGTTCGATGTCGCCAAGGGCTACGGGTTCATCCTGCCGGACGAGGCGGGCATGGGCGATGTGCTCCTCCACGTGACCTGCCTGCGCAAGGACGGTTTCCAGACCGCGCTCGAGGGCGCGCGCGTCGTCTGCCTCGTGCGACGGGGCGACCGCGGCCTGCAGGCCTTCAAAGTCGTCTCGATGGACAACACCAATGCCGTGCACCCGGCCGAGCAGCCGCTGGAGCGCACGCATGTCAGCGTGACGGCCGAGAGCGGTCTCGAGCGGGCGCTGGTGAAATGGTTCAACCGCACCAAGGGCTTCGGCTTCCTGACGCGCGGCGAGGGCACCGAGGACATCTTCATCCACATGGAGACCTTGCGGCGCTACGGATTGACCGAGCTGCGCCCCGGCCAGGTGGTGCTTGTGCGTTTCGGGCGGGGCGACAAGGGCCTTATGGCCGCCGAAATTCACCCCGATATGGGAACGCTGCCGGTCTCGCATTGATGCCATTCCCTTCCAGCCGCCGGCAGGCAGGATGGTTCATGTTGCGATTTGCCCGGATACTTGTGATCGTCACGGCTGCGACCCTTGCAATGGGCGCGCCGCAGGCTTTCAGCGACGTTCCGGTTGCCGAAGGGCAGCCGATGATGCTGCCGACAAGCCCCGAGGCCCTTCTGGCCGAGACGGCTGACGGCGAGCAAAGCTTCACCATCGAAGTGGCCGACACCGATCTGAAGCGATCGGCCGGATTGATGTTCCGCACCAGCATGGGCGACATGCACGGCATGCTGTTCGTCTTCGAGCAGACGCGCCGCGTCTCTTTCTGGATGAAGAACACCCCAATGCCGCTCGACCTGATTTTCATCGGGGAGGATGGGCAGGTCGTGGCGGTGCTGCCCGGCGAACCGTTCTCCCCGGCATCCATCGGCCCCGACGCTCCGGTTCGCTTTGTGCTTGAACTGAAGCGTGGAACGGCGCAAAAGACCGGCATTTCCGGTGGCGTCCGGCTGCGCCATCCGCTCATCGACAGGATCGCGGGCGCGGGCTGAACCCCGGCTGCGGAGACAGTGCCTCCCATGCAGACCTTTTCCCATGACGGCTTCGAGATCGCCTTCATCGACCGGGAGCCGGAGAGCGGCTCGGGCGACCCCGTTTTGCTCGTCCACGGCTTCGCGTCCAGCCATCACGTCAACTGGGTTGCCCCCGGCTGGATGAAGACGTTGACGGAGGCGGGCTACCGCGCCATCGCGTTCGACAATCGCGGTCACGGCCGTTCGACCAAGAGCTACGACACCGCCGACTATACGCCGCATGCCATGGCCGGGGACGCCGCCGCGCTGCTCGATCATCTCGGCATCGGCAAGGCGCACGTGTTCGGCTATTCGATGGGTGCCCGGATATCGACCTTCCTTGCGCTGGAACACCCGGAAAAGGTCGCGACGCTGATCCTCGGCGGGCTCGGCTCCGGCATGATCGACGGGGTCGGCGACTGGGACCCGATCGCCGAGGCGCTCGTTGCACCCGACCCGGAGGCGATCACCCATCCGCGCGGCAGGATGTTCCGCACCTTTGCCGACCAGACGAGAAGCGACCGCCAGGCACTTGCGGCCTGCATCGAGACATCGCGCGAGCTGATCGCGGAAGATCAGCTCGCCGGCATCCGCCAGCCCGTCCTCATCGGTGTCGGCACGAAGGATGACATTGCCGGCTCTGCGCAGGAGCTTGCGGCGCTGTTGCCTGACGCGGAAGCCTTCGACATCGAAGGGCGCGACCACATGCTGGCCGTCGGCGACCGCTCATGGAAGGCGAAGGTCCTGCAATTCCTCGAGGATCATTCGCTCGCATGACACCGACGCAGATTGAATTCGCCGGGGCAGAGGGCAACCGGCTCGCCGCCGATCTTTGGGACGGACATGGCCAGCCGGTGCTCTTCCTGCATGGCGGCGGGCAGACCCGCCGCGCCTGGGATGCGACGGCAAGGCGCGTTGCCGAAAACGGCATGCGCGCCATCGCCGTCGACCTGCGCGGTCATGGCGAAAGCGAATGGGTGCCGAGCGGCAACTACAGCTTTGCCGACTATGGTGCGGATGCCGTGGCACTCGTACGCCAGACGAAGGAGCGGTTTCACGCCACACCTGCGGCGGTGGGCGCCTCGCTTGGCGGCCTTTCGATGCTGATCGCGGAGACGCGGAACGGTCCGCTGCTCGATTCGCTCGTTCTGGTCGACATCACGCCGCGCATGGACCCGGAAGGTGTCGCCAAGATCCAGGGTTTCATGGGCGAGCGGATGGAAGAGGGCTTCGCGACGCTGGAGGAAGCAGCCGAGGCGATCGCCGGCTATCTGCCCAACCGCAAGCGGCCTCGTTCGCTCGACGGCTTGCGCAAGAACCTGCGGCAAGGGACGGACGGGCGCTATCGGTGGCACTGGGACCCGGCCTTCATGAAGAGCGAGCGCAACATCAATCTTCACGCGCGTGAGACCATGGAGGAAGTGATCGACGGCCTGCCGAAGCTGCGTCTGCCGGTGCTGCTGGTGCGCGGCATGCAATCCGAGCTGGTGCACGAGGAATATGCCCGGGAGTTCGTCGACACCGCGCCGTCGGCCAGCTACGTCGATGTCGGCGGGGCAGGGCACATGGTGGCCGGCGACAAAAACGACGTGTTCAGCGCAGCGGTGCTGGACTTCCTGAGCGACCGCGCGGCGGCTTAAGGCGTGTTGCGCGTTGTCGGCTTCATATAGACGACGTCATCCTCGGGCTTGTCCCGAGGATCTGCCAACCTGTCAGAGCAGTAGATCCTCGGGACAAGCCCGAGGATGACGTCGCTGAGGTGTTCGACGCGAATCGACGCGGCACAGGTGTAGAGCTCCAATCTGAATACCGTTGGCAGCGACACGCTTTAGCGGGGCGCGGCGAAAACGCTGCCTTGCCGTTATCTAAGACGCATCAACGGGAGCAACGGCCTCCCAAAGCCCGGGATAGAGGGCGACGAAGCCGGTTTCCGCCACCTCGAGGACCGCTTCGTAGTCGAAACGCGGCGCGGCGTAGGCGTAATGCGAGGCATCGAGGCGGCGATAGCTCTGGTCGAGCTGTTCCAGCCGCAGCGCGGGGAAGGCGAGGTAGGCGGCGGGTGCGGCCACCTCCTGCCCGGACGAAAGCGCAAGACGCTTTATCGGCAGGATGTTGGTTGCCGGGGTGAACCCCAGGTCGAGGTCGACGAGTTCGGCCGGTGCGTCCTGGTCGGTGCCGTTGAGCTGCCATGCGCGCTCGGACGAACGGCCGATCTCCAGTTCGATCGGCTTGTCGCCCAGCCATCCGGAGACGGTTGCATGGCGCGTTCGCCACCCGGCGTCGCAGGAAACCCGGTATCGCAGGCATGTCGGCTGACCTTCGTGGAGAAAGATGGCGGCGCCTTCGACCGACCATCCGTCATCGACGCGCGAAAGCCGGCAACAGTCGTGGCCTTCCACGTCGAGCCGGCGCCAGAAGATAACATGCGTGCTCATCGCATCCATCCATCGACGAATTCGACACGCCCGACGCCGGCGAAGCGGCGCAGGCGTTCGAGTTCGGCTTCGAGCTTGGAGACAAGCACCTTGGACGTGCGGACGCCAGCTTCGGGCCAGAAGGCGCGTACGACGA
>JAEWFU010000407.1 GCA_023388675.1 Pseudomonadota bacterium
GCGCCGGCCGCGGCTTTTCGCGGGTCGGCTTCCGCACGGACCAGAATGCCAAGTTCCTCACGCAGCTTTCCGGCCAACGCCTCGGCTTTGGCGGCGTCTCGCGCCCAGATGCGCGCCTCTGCGATGGGTCGAACCAGCATCAGCGCCTCGAGTTGCAGGCGGGCCTGCACGCCGGCGCCGTAGATGGCCGCGACGGTCGAATCCGTCCGCGACAGGTGGCGTGCCGCCACAGCACCCGCAGCGGCCGTGCGGACGTCGGTCAGGTAGCCATTGTCGAGCAGCAGCGCTTCGGTAAGGCCGGTCTTTGCCGAAAGCAGGACCGTCATGCCGTTGACCGAGGGCAGCCCAAGCTTCGGATTGTCGAAGAAGCCGGGGCTGATCTTGATGGCAAAGCCGTCCACACCCGGAACGTAGGCGGTCTTCACATCGACCTCGCCGCGGTGCTCGGGGATGTCGAGCCGCAGGATCGGCGGCATGGCGACGGGCAGCGTTGCGAGGGCGCGGAAGGCGTTTTCGACGCAGTCGACGGCTTCGAGGTCGAGCGGCACGAGTTTTCGCAACTCGGCTTCGGTGAGGATGGTCATGCGCGGCATGGCAGGACCTCCGGTAGCCGTGCTCCACGTTGCCCCCCTCTGTCCTGCCGGACATCTCCCCCACAAGGGGGGAGGTCAGCAGGCCGCATGGCTTTCGCCAATCGGCGATGTGGCAGAAGGAGCGAAGACGGTGACGCTGCCGATCTCCCCCCTCGTGGGGGAGATGTCCGGCAGGACAGAGGGGAGCGCGAAGGAATTCGACTTGTCACGCCGCGTCCTCCTTCGCAACACTCCAGGTCCCGCACACCACGTCGCGATGCTGGGCCATGTCGACGTTGCGGCCGGAAAGGATCGCAACCGCCGGTCCACGGGGCTTCACCTTGCCCGCAAGCAATGCCGCGATGCCGACTGCTCCTGCGCCCTCGACCACCTCGCGCTCCTCCTCGTAGGCATGGCGCATGCCCGCGGCGATCTCGTCTTCCGACAGCAGCACCACCTCGTCGAGAAGGTCGCGACACATGGCGAAGGTCAGCCGGTTGTCGAGGCCGATGCCGCCGCCCAGCGAATCCGCCAGCGTCGGCAGTTCCTCGACCTGCACCGGTCGTCCTGCATCGAGGCTGGCCTTCATGGCGGCACCGCGCATCATCGAGACACCGATTATCCGTGCAGAGGGGCGCCTGTCCTTGACCGCGGCGGCAACGCCGGCGGCAAGCCCGCCTCCCGAAAGCTGCACCAGCACCGTTTCGACGTCGGGCAGCGCATCGATGATTTCCAGGCCGAGCGTGCCCTGGCCGGCGATGACGCCCGGATGATCGAAGGGCGGCACCATCGTCATGCCTTCTTCGGCAACGAGGCGCTCGACTTCGACCTGGGCGTCATCCTGGCTGTTGCCGACGATGCGAATCCCTGCGCCGAGGCGGCGGATTTCGGAAACCTTGTTGTCGGGCACGAGGCGCGACATGCAGATCGTCGCGCGGATGCCTTGGGCGCTCGCCGCGTGAGCAAGCGCGCGGCCGTGGTTGCCGGTCGAGGCAGCGACGACGCCGTGCCTGCGTTCGTCCGCGCCGAGGAGAGCGACGGCGTTGGTCGCGCCGCGAAGCTTGAAGCTGCCGGTCGTCTGCCGGTGCTCCATCTTCAGGAGTACGGGAACGCCGCATATCTCCGACAGCGTCGGCGACGACACGAGGGGCGTGACCTCGATCCTGCCGGCGATGCGGTCGCGGGCGGCGAGAATGTCGGAGATGCTGACGGTGGCCGCTGGCATGGCGCGTCTCAACCGACAGGCAGGGGCAGCGTCAGCAGACGCCCGTATTCGGGTTTGGCGGTTTCGTCACCGCACAGCCGCAGGCAGGTCCATGCCGTCGCCTGGTTGCTGGTGACGACGGGGCGGCCGATCGCGTCCTCGATCCGCGCCGCGACCAATGCCGAACGCAGGGCGGTGCACGAGACGAACAGCGCCTCCGCATCCGGAGCCATTGCCTGCGTTGCCGCCTCGACCAGCGAGTCCGGGGAAATCCGCGCCATCTTCCGGTCGTCGTCGAAGCCGAGACAGGTGAAGCTTGCGATGTCGAAGCCGCGCGCGACGAAATAGTCCGCCATGGGCCGGCTGGTCTCAACCGTGTAGGGCGTGAGCACGCTGATGCGTCGTGCGCCCAGCGCCTTCAACCCATTCACTGCGGCCGCCGGTGGCGTGACGACGCTCACGCCCGGCTTGCCGGTGGCAATCGCACGTTCGATTTCGACATCGCCGATGACGACCGAGGCGGAGGTGCAGGAATAGCAGATGGCGTCGAGCGGTTCGTCGGGCAACAGCAGCGCGGCCGCCTCGCTCAATGCAGGCTGCATCGCCCGCAGGTTCTCCGGCGTCGTCGGATTGGCATAGGCGACGCGGGCGACATAGACGCCGATCCGGGGGCTCGCCACCATGCGGGCGAAGTCGGGCTCGGTCGTATGGTCGGTCGCAAGGATAATCAGCCCGACGCGCTTTTCCAGCGGGTAGGGGTCGAGCGACGGATGGACGGCGTGAAGGCGAATGTCCGTCATCGTCCGCATCTCCTCGTTGGCCACCGGCCCCAAGGGGGCGGAAAGAGCCATAGAACGCGACTGCATGTCTACCTCTCGATCCGACCGTATTTCCGTTCCAGCCAGCGCAGGCCGAAGACCGAAAAGATGCTGATCACGAGGAAGAACACGCCCACCAGCGTCATGGGCTCGATATAGCGGTAGTTGGAATTGGCGATGCTCTTCGCCTGGTTCATCAGCTCCAGCACGGTGATGGCGGAGAGCAGCGGCGTCTCCTTGAACATGGCGATGAAGTAGTTGGCCAGCGCCGGAATCATCGGCGGGATCGCCTGCGGCATGATGATATGCGTCCAGGTCTGCGTCGGGTTCAGGTTGCAGGCCTTGGCCGCCTCCCATTGTCCACGCGGCACGTTGTCTATGCCGGCGCGATAGACCTCGGCGGTGTACGTGCCGTAATGCAGGCCGAGCCCGATGACGCCCGCGACCAGCGGCGACAGCAGGATGCCGATATCCGGCAGCACGTAGAACAGGAAATAGAGCTGCACCAGCAGCGGGGTGCCGCGGATGAATTCGGCGAAGAAACCCGACGGCCGCGAGATCAGGCGGTTTTCCGAGCGGCGCAGAAGCGCGATCACCAGCCCGACACCCGCAGCCA
Source organism: Pseudomonadota bacterium (assembly GCA_023388675.1). Lineage (GTDB taxonomy): Bacteria > Pseudomonadota > Alphaproteobacteria > Rhizobiales > Rhizobiaceae > Aerobium. The sequence goes on from JAEWFU010000407.1 coordinate 3,211, forward strand.
CGATCGAGCCGAGGATCGTCGCCAGAATGGTAATCTTCACGCCCTCGATGAGCGTGGGCATGATGCTCCAGACGAAGGCCCAATCCCATTCCATCAGGCACGTACTCCGTCGAGGCCCCGCGCCATGCGCCGCTCCAATGCGCGCATGGCGGTCGAGATGGCCAAAGCCATAAGGAAATAGAGAACCAGGATGGTTGCGAATGGCACCAGCGTGTTGCCGGTCTGGGCGCGCACCACCTGGGCCTGGAAAGTCATGTCGCTCAGCGAGATCAGCGAGACGATGGCCGTCGCCTTGAGCAGCTCGATCGCGTTGTTGC
>JAEWFU010000442.1 GCA_023388675.1 Pseudomonadota bacterium
ACCGGCCGCGGCAGGTCCACCGTACCGTCGGCGCGGAACATGCCGGCGATCTCGTCGAGCGAGAAGCCGGCCTTCTTGCCGAGCGCGATCAGGGCGATCTGCCAGACGGCTTCCGGCCCGAACTGCCGGCGCAGCCCCCGCCGTCCGACCGAGGCGATCAGCCCGATCTCGTCGTAATAGCGCAGTGTCGAGACGGCGACGCCGGTGCGCTCGGCCACGTCGCCGATGTCGAGAATTTCCATACTTGACCTCAAGTTGACTTGAAGTGGCAGAATGCCGCCACTTCGCAATTCGAGCAAGGGCATGACCATGACAATCGAACCCGAAACCCCGCACCCCGGCAGCACGAACCGAAACATCGCCCCGCTCGCGATGGCGATGCTGCTGGCATCGACGGGGGTGAGCATCACCACGGTTGCGCTGCCCGCGCTGGCGCGCGACTTTTCCGTCGACGTGACGCAGGCGCAATGGGCGGTGCTCGGCTACCTGCTTGCCGTCACCGTCTCCATCGTCGCTTGCGGTCGGCTGGGCGACATGGTCGGGCATCGTCCGGTTTTCCTGGCGGGGCTGGCGATCTTTGCCGCCGCGTCGGCATTGTGCGCGGCTGCGCCGACGCTCGGCCTGCTCGTCGTCTTCCGCGCGCTGCAGGGCGTCGGCGGCGCGATCCTGATGGCCCTGCCGATCTCCATCGCGCGCGACGTTGTGGCGAAGGAGCGCGTCGGCCGGGCGATGGGGCTGCTCGGCACCACCTCGGCGGTCGGCACCGCGCTCGGCCCCTCGATGGGCGGGCTGATCATCGCATGGTCGGGCTGGCAGGCGACTTTCCTGACGCTTGCCGTGCTCGCGCTTGCGGTGCTGGTCGTCGCCATGCGCACGCTGCCTGCTGCGCGGGTCAGGCCTGCGGGAACCCGGCCGGGCCTCGATCTGCCGGGCATGCTGGTGCTTGCCCTGACGTTGACCGCCTATTCGCTCGCGGTTACCGGGGGAGGCGAGTTTCCGGTTCAGGCCGCGCTGCTGCTCGCAGCGGCGGTCGTGGGCGCCATCGTCTTCGTGGTCGTCGAGAAGCGCAGCGCCATGCCGCTGGTTGCGCTCGATGCGCTGCGCGAGCGCTCGACCGCGGCATCGCTGATGATGAACCTGCTGGTCTCCAGCGTGATGATGTCGGTGCTGGTCGTCGGGCCGTTCTATCTCGCCTTCGGCCTGCAACTGAACGACGCGCTTGTCGGGCTGGTTCTGGCCGTCGGGCCGACCATGGCCGCGCTCACCGGCGTGCCGGCCGGCTACGTCACCGACCGGTTCGGCGCGCGGCCAGTGCTGATCTACGCGCTGGTGCACATGATGATTGCGCTGGTGTGCATTTCGACGCTGCCCGGCATTTTCGGTATTGCCGGCTTCGTCCTGTCGCTGATGGCGCTGACGCCGTCGTTCCAGCTCTTTCTGGCGGCCAACAACACTGAGGTCATGCTGGCAGCGCGGGACGACCAGCGCGGCATGATCTCGGGCCTGCTGGGGCTGTCGCGCAATCTCGGCCTGATGACCGGCGCCTCGGTCATGGGTGCGGTCTTCGCCATTGCCGCGGGCTCGGCCGACATCACACGGACGGCGCCCGAGACGGTCGGCTTCGCCTTCTCGGTGACGTTCTAGGTCGCTGCCGGGCTGGTCGCATTCTCTCTGGTTCTCGCTCTGGTGGGACGGCGACGCGCATCGCTGAACGATCTGTGCGCCGACTGCTAGCTGAGTTCGCGTGCAAAACCCGCCGCTTCGTGCGCGTTGATTTCCGCCGCGCGGATCAGGTTGTCGAAGTGGCGGGTGAGCGTACGCACCGGTTCGGTCGCGTTCAGCACCACATACATGTCGCCCATGTAGATCGCTGCGCGAAGCTGCCCGAAGATCGTATAGGGCACGGAGTAGCGCTGACGGCCGTCATAGAGGTAGAGGCGGAAACCGGGATAGAGGTCGTCGAGCAGCCGCGCCATGTGGGCGAGCTGCGCCTTGCGCTCTTCTTCGGGGAAGCCCGACCAGACGCCGAGGCCGCGAGCGAAGATTTCGAGCGTGTGGCGCGGCATGCAGACCTCCATGTCGGTCTCCGGCCGCCGGTTGTAGTCGATGCGGTACTGCTTCTCGTCCTGCTGGGCTTCCGGGTCACGGCGCGTGATGCCGGCCTCGTAATCGATCAGCGCATCGGTGCGCAGGAGGTCGGGGATGCCCGCCGGCACGTAGCGGATCTTGGTGCCGGCAGCCTCGGCATGCCATTTCGCCAGCAATGTCCGATCGAAGCCGCCCGCACCTTCCTCGATCTCGAGGCTTTCGCGTATTTCGCTGCCCAGCCCCTCGTCCTGGCTGATGCCCAGCAGCCAGTCGAGCGAGACGCTGTGCTGCGCGGCGATGTTGATCAGCGTTTCGGCGCGCGGCAGGCGTGTCGCCGAGCCGGCGAGGAGCTGGGATAGCGCCGAACGGTCGATGCCGATGCGCGCGGCGAATGTTGACTGGTTTTCCCCCGACCGGGCGACCAGTGTCGTCAGCCGCGCCCGGAAGGTCTCGGCAATGTCGCGCTTGTCCATCTTTCCGCCTCGATGCTTACAATTATAAACAGATGTAGCATGTGATTATCAAAATCAACATTCGGTACACATTCTCGCGTTGCCGCACGCCATGGCTGCTGACAACATCCTGTCAGGAATCGGGGCTTCGGGGTGAATCTGGGCGAGATGGCAAAAGGAAGAACGGGAAATACGGACCGTGCACGGGTCGAATGGCCCACCGTCATGCTTATCGCGGCCTGCTATGCCGCGTGGCTTGCGGCGGGCAGCATGCTCTGGGCGGACTGGCCGCTGGCCGCGCTGGCGGTCCTCACTCTGGCGGTCGCGCTGCAGTCCTCGCTCATGCACGAGGCCGCGCACGGCCATCCCACCCGCAACGGCAACCTCAACGAGCTTCTGGTCGGTCTGCCGATCGGCCTCGTCTATCCCTATCGGCGGTTCAAGAGCCTGCATTTGCG
>JAEWFU010000324.1 GCA_023388675.1 Pseudomonadota bacterium
GCCATGCCGCCATTGACGTGAAGCGTCTGCCCGGTGACATAGCCGGCCTCGTTCGACGCGAGGTAGAGAACGGATGCGGCAATATCCTCGCCCGTGCCCATCTTCTTCATCGGAATGGCGCCCATGATCGCGTCCTTCTGCTTGTCGTTCAGCTTGTCGGTCATGGCCGATTCGATGAAGCCGGGCGCAACGCAGTTGACGGTGATGTTGCGGGTCGCGATCTCCTGGGCGAGCGACTTCGAGAAGCCGATCAGCCCCGCCTTGGACGCGCAATAATTCGCCTGGCCCGGATTGCCGGTGACGCCGACGATGGAGGTGATGTTGACGATGCGGCCGAAGCGGCGACGCATCATCGGGTGCGTCAACTCGCGGGTCAGACGGAATACCGCGCCCAGGTTCACTTCGAGAACGGCGTCCCAATCCTCGTCCGACATGCGCACAAAAAGGCCGTCTCGGGTGATGCCGGCGTTGTTGACGAGAATGTCGACGCCTTCCAGCTCTGCCTCGGCGTTCTGCCCCAGCGCCTTGACCTCTTCGCGATCAGAGAGGTTGGCAGGAAATAGCTTCACGCGATCGCCCAGCTCGGCGGCAAGCGCCTCCAGTTTCTCGATCCGGGTTCCGTGGAGACCCACTGTCGCGCCAGCCGCATGAAGCGTGCGGGCAACAGCTTCGCCGATGCCCCCGGTCGCGCCGGTTACGAGCGCCTTGCGGCCGCTAAGATCAAACATGGGAAATCCTTCTCTCAAGCCTGGCCAAGCTTGGCCAATGCCGCCTCGATGTCGGCGGGCGCGCCGATATTGGCCGTGGCGATGTTGCGGTCGATGCGGCGCGCCAGTCCGGAAAGCACCTTCCCCGCCCCGATCTCATAGAGCGTGGTCACGCCGTTCTGCCCGAACCATTCCACTGTCTCGCGCCAACGTACGCGGCCAGTTACCTGTTCGACGAGGCGATCTGCAATCTCGTTCGGATCAGTGAGCGGACGCACCACCACGTTGGCAACGACCGGCACCACGGGAGCATTCCTGGTCACTGCGGCCAGAGCCTCGCGCATGGCGTCCGCGGCCGGCTGCATCAACGCTGAGTGGAAAGGCGCGGAGACCGGCAGCATCAGCGCGCGCTTGGCACCCTTTTCGGTACAGATGCGAGCCGCGTGCTCAACTGCCGGCTTCGCACCGGAAATAACAAGCTGTCCACCGCCATTGTCGTTGGCGATCTGGCAGACGGAGCCCTTGCCGGCTTCCGCGCAGGCACCCTCGACCTCCGCCTGATCGAGACCGATGATCGCAGCCATCGCACCTTCACCTACCGGCACGGCGGCCTGCATGGCATTGCCGCGAATACGCAGCAGCCGCGCGGTATCGGCGATGGAGAAGGTGCCCGCCGCCGCCAGCGCCGAATATTCGCCCAGCGAGTGGCCGGCCACATAGACAACACTGTCCTTCAAAGACAGGCCCCGCGCTTCGAGCACCCGGATCGCAGCCAAAGACACGGCCATAAGGGCCGGCTGCGCATTGGCCGTCAGCGTCAGCTCGTCTTCCGGACCTTCCCACATCAGCGTCGAGAGCTTCTGCGCGAGTGCGTCATCCACTTCATCGAAGACAGCGCGCGCCTCGGGAAAGGCGTCCGCCAAATCCTTGCCCATTCCGACAGCCTGGCTGCCCTGACCGGGAAAGGTAAAGGCGATCGACATGGCATTTCTCCCTGCATTCTTTGCGCCAGCGTGTGGCGCAAGCGCGGCTACAGGTCAAGTAGCGCGCTTTTGCCCGCAATCCGAAACTTCTTTGCCGACCAAGGCAACCTCTGGCCTGGATGACAGTTTTATGACAACTAGATGACACGCGCCCGCGACAAGGAAACGTGGATTGAGCCGCATCGCCGACCCGGTAGCTCCGGGCCTAACCGTCACATCGTCGCTCAGCGGCCCGCGCAAGCTGGCGCATAGCCTAGCCTATGCGGCGGCAATCGTCGCCGCGGCTGTCACGCTGACCTTCCTGATGGAGACGATCCTGCGCGGGTCGGCGGGCGGGGCCTTCGGTTTCCTCACAGATCCGGCAAGACCGGCGTTCGCGACAATCGCGGCGATAACCCTTGCCCTGCTTGGGCTCGACGCCTTCACACGGCGACAGGGTCAATCGGTTCTGCTGCTGGCTCCCGTGCTGCTTGTTCTTGCGTGGGTCGGTTCGCAGAAGCAGTTCTATCTCGGCGATCCGCCCTATCCGACCGATTTCCTGTATGCGCGCCAGATCGTGGAACTGCTGCCGCTCATGGTGGCGGAACGCCCCGCGACCGGGGCGCTGATCGTTGCTTCCTTCGCCGCGGCCTCCATAGCGCTGGCGATCATGTGGTTCCAATCGCGCATGCTTCCGGCAACGAGCGGCATGGGCAGGATCGTGCGGCTGGCCCTGGCCGTGCCGCTTCTCGTCCTTTTTGCCATGCAGATGGACTATGCGCGTCATTCGACGTTGCGCTCGGCGCTCAATATCGAACCGATGATGTGGGACCAGGCCGCAAATTACCGTCACAACGGCCTTGTCATGGCGTTTGCCCTCAACGTGCCGATGGCCAATGTGAGCCCGCCGGCAGGCTACAGCCCTGCCTCGATGGCTGCGATCCAGGCGCCGGCGCCGGCGGCCTATACATCGCCGCGCCGACCCGACATCGTCATGGTGATGAGCGAATCCCTCTGGGATCCGACCCGGCTTCCCGGCGTGACCATCACACCCGATCCGCTGGCGTTCACGCGCTCCATGCAATCGGGTCACATCTTCTCGCCGGAGTTCGGCGGCATGACCGCCAATGTCGAATTCGAGGCGCTGACCGGCTTTTCCAACGCCTTCCTGCCCTATGGCAGCATACCGTATCAGCAATATGTGCGCGGCGAGATGCCGTCGCTGGCAAGCTTTCTCTCGCAGAAAGGCTACACCACGCTCGCCATGCATCCGTTCCAGAGCTGGTTCTGGAATCGCGGCACCGTATACGAGGCCTTCGGCTTCGACCGTTTCCTGTCCGAAGAGAACATTGAGCCGCTTGCAAAGCGCGGACGGCTGGCTTCCGACGCCGCGCTGACCGACCTCATCATGAAGGAGGTCGACGCCTCCGCGGAGCCGGTCTTCGCCTTCGCGGTGACGTTGCAGAACCACGGGCCCTACGAGGCAAACCGCTATCCGGATGACCGGATCACCGTGGCGACCGGCGCGGGCGAAGCCGCGCGTGGCGCGATCGGCAGCTTCTCCGAGGGCATGATGGATTCCGACCGCTCGCTCGCGCGGCTTCTCGAATGGGCCGAAAATCGCGAGCGGGAAACCATCGTCGTCTTCTTCGGCGACCATTTGCCCCCGCTCGGCCAGACTTATGTCGCAACCGGCTTCATGGAACGCACCGTCAGCAACCGCTTCGGCAGCGCCGCGAAGCTGACGCGCGAGCGCGAGACGCCACTGGTCATCTGGTCCAACCGCACCGGACCGATGAAGCAGGCCGGCACGCTGAGCCCGGCCTTCCTGCCTCTGCATGTGCTCCAGGCCGCCGGCATGGAGCACCCCTATTACACCGGGTTCCTGGGCACCGCCTACGATCGCTGGCACGTCATCGACCGACATCTGCTCGTCGACAAGAATGGCAGTCCAACCGAAGGCTGGAGCCACGCCGTGGTCGACCCGCTCCTGCGCGACTATCGTCTCATTCAATACGACGTGATGTTTGGCGCGCGCCACGGCGCCGAACGCTTCTTCCCGCGGATAGAGGCGCCGCTGATCGCGCAACAGCACGGGCGAACCGCCTATTGATGCGGATTGCCGCTGCTGAATCGACTGCCGACATCGACCATTCTCCACCGATTTCACGCCCGTGCGCGGCACCAGCTTGCAAAAGCGGGGAAATACCCATATAGACCCCGCCAATCTGCCGGTCCCAGCTGGGGGCTGAACGGAGGGCCGCGTCATCATTTTTCGGATGGCGCGCGTGAAGGCAAAAGCTCTTCCGCCTCCCGTGTCTCCGCTCTCGACCGTCTCGTCGTGCTCCTTTCTTCGCCCGCCAAATGCGGGACAAGAGAAGTTGCAGAGGCTTTAGCCGCCGGGAACCGGACAGAGAAACGAAGAAAGGCAAGACAATATGGCTCTTTACGAACATGTGTTTCTTGCCCGCCAGGATTTGTCCTCGCAGCAGGTCGAGGCTCTTGTGGAACAGTACAAGGGCGTGATCGAAGCGAATGGCGGCTCCCTCGGCCGGGTCGAGAACTGGGGACTCAAGTCCCTCACCTACCGCATCAACAAGAACCGCAAGGCGCACTACACGCTCATGGACATCACGGCCCCGGCCGCTGCTATCCAGGAGATGGAGCGCCAGATGGGCCTGTCGGAAGACGTGCTGCGCTTCATGACCATTCGCGTCGAAGCCCACGAGGAAGGCCCGTCGGCGATGATGCAGAAGCGCGACGATCGTGAGCGCGAAGGCCGCTTCGGCGACCGTCCGCGCTTTGGCGATCGCGATCGCGGCGGCGACCGTGGTGGCGACCGCGACCGTGGTCCGCGCCGTCCCCGCGAGCAGGCACAGTCTGAAGGAGCTGCAGAATAATGGTCGACATCAACCAGATCCCGACCCGGCGCCCCTTCCATCGCCGCCGCAAGACCTGCCCGTTCTCCGGCGCCAACGCGCCGCGGATCGACTACAAGGATGTACGGCTGCTGCAGCGCTACATTTCCGAGCGCGGCAAGATCGTGCCGTCGCGCATCACGGCCGTCAGCCAGAAGAAGCAGCGTGAGCTCGCCAAGGCGATCAAGCGCGCGCGTTTCCTGGGCCTGCTGCCCTACGTCGTGAAGTGATCATTCGAGGGGCGGTCCGCCGCCCCTCACCCGCCCCCGCGATCGGCGCAGGGACCGGAACCGTAAAACCGAGTTGGGCCCGATGGCCCTAACTGCCAGGACAGGCAGGACAGCGACCCGGCGGCAACCACGCCCCCAAGAGCTTCCCTGCCTGTTTCCATAAATGAGCGCCGCATTGGCGCAAACAGGAGACAACCATGGAAGTCATTCTTCTCGAGCGCATCGCCCGCCTCGGCCAGATGGGCGACACCGTCAAGGTCAAGGACGGCTTTGCCCGTAACTACCTTCTGCCCAAGGGCAAGGCCCTTCGCGC
>JAEWFU010000475.1 GCA_023388675.1 Pseudomonadota bacterium
GATCCTCGTCTTCCGACCGCACGGCATCCTCGCCCAGGTCCACCAGAAGAAGGTGTGAGGCCGACATGCGGACGGTTTTCAAGACTTCCTACGACGCCGACATCAACCTCTTTCGTCACGGCGCGCAACGCGGCTGGTACTTGTTGCTGCTGGCGGTCATGCTTGTGCTGCCCTTCGTCGTCAGTAGCTTTGCCATCGGCGAGATGACCAACCTGCTCATCTGGTCGATCGCCTGCATGGGGCTGATGATCCTTGTCGGCCAGACGGGCCAGGCGAGCCTCGGCCATGCCGCTTTCCTCGCGATCGGCTGCTACGCCAACGTGCTGCTGCAGGAGCGGCTGGGCCTGCCCTTCATTCTCTCGTTCCCGCTTGCGGGGCTGATCGCGGGGGTGTCGGGCGCGATCATCGCGAGGCCGATGACGAAGCTGCACGGCATCTACCTGGCCATCGGCACGCTGGCCATCGCCATTCTAGTCGACGACTTCATCGTCATCGCGGCGCCGCTGACCAATGGCGTGATCGGCCTGTTCGCGCCCGACATCGACATCTTCGGGCTCAGCTTCAACCGCTATGCCAATCCCGAGCGGCTTTACTACCTGATCCTCGGCATCACGCTGCTGATCGTGCTCCTCTACCGCAATCTGCAGCGTTCGCCGCTCGGTCGCTCGTTCGCGGCGATCCGCGACTCCGAAATCTCGGCGCAGGCCATGGGGGTCAATGTGGCGCGGACCAAGGCCGTGTCCTTTGGCATCTCGGCCGGCATCACCGGGCTGGCCGGGGCGCTGATGGGGCATTTCGCCGGCATCTTCAACAACGAGACCTTCAACATCATCATCTCGATCCAGCTTCTGCTGGCGATCGTGATCGGCGGGCTCGGTACGATCCATGGCGCGTTTTTCGGCGCGGCCGTGGTGGCGCTGCTGCCGCAGGCAATCTCGATGACGCGCGATCTTCTCAACCAGGTGCTCGGTGGCGGGTCGATTGCCATTCCCGGTCTGGAATCAGCCATCTTCGGCGCGATCCTGATCGCCTTCATCCTGTTCGAGCCGAGCGGCATCTACGGGCGCTGGTTCAAGATAAGAACGTATTTCGAGCTGTTTCCCTTCTATCGCCGCGACATGTTCCGCCGCCAGAAATCCTACCTGAAGACGGAGCGGATGCGATGAGCGCGCTGCTGGAAATCGACAACGTCACGCTGCGTTTCGGCGGCGTGGTGGCCGTCAACCAGGTGTCGTTCAACGTCGAGGAGGGCGAGGTCTTCGCGCTCGTCGGACCGAACGGGGCGGGCAAGTCCACGCTCTTCAACCTGATCTCGCGCATTTACGATCCGGCCGAGGGCGACATCCGCTTCGACGGCAAGAGCATCCTCGACAAGGCGCCGCATGAGATCGCCCGGCTTGGCATCGCGCGCACTTTCCAGAACATCGAGCTGTTCGAGCAGGCGACGGTGATGCAGAACCTGCTGGTCGGCCGGCACCGCCACCGCAAAAGCAACATGTGGACCGAACTTGCTTTCACGCCGTTCGTGCGTGCCGAGGAGCGCCGACACCGCGAGGCGATCGAGAAGGTGATCGATTTTCTCGACCTGCAGGCCTATCGCGAAAAATACATCGCCGGCCTGCCCTACGGCGTGCGCAAGGTCGTGGAGATGGGGCGGGCGCTGGCCATCGAGCCGCGGCTGCTGCTGCTCGACGAACCGGCGTCGGGCCTGTCGGTGGAGGAAACCCAGGACGTCGCGTTCTGGGTGGAAGACATCAAGAAGCAGATGGGCATCACCGTGCTGATGGTCGAGCACGACATGCACCTTGTGTCGGCGGTGTCGGACCGGGTGCTGGCGCTGGCGGATGGCAAGATGCTTTCGATGGGCAAGCCGCACGAGGTGCAGAACGACCCCCGGGTGATCGAGGCCTATATCGGCGTTTCGGACGAGAAGCAGGAGGTGCCGGCATGAATGTCGCGGCAAAAGCAGCGGCCCCTTCTCCCGCAAAGGATGCGCAGGTTGTCCTTTCGATCCGCAATATCGAGAGTTTCTACGGTCCGATCATGGCGATCCGCGGCGTCAGCCTCGAGGTGCGCGAAGGGCAGATCGTCACGGTGCTTGGCGCCAACGGCGCGGGCAAGACGACGCTGATGAAAACCATCTCGGGCGTTATGGACCCCGAGAAGGGTCAGATTGTCTATCAGGGCCAGAACATCGCAGGCGCCAATCCCGACAAGGTGGTACGCGCCGGTATCGTTCACGTGCCGGAAGGGCGCGAGGTCTTCCCGTTGCTGACGGTCGAGGAAAACCTGAAGATGGGCGCCTTCACCCGTTCGGACACGGACGGCATCCGGCGCGACCACGACATGGTCTTCTCCTACTTCCCGATCCTTGCGGAACGCCGCAACCAGGCGGCCGGCACGCTCTCGGGTGGCCAGCAGCAGATGCTGGCGATCGGCCGCGGGCTGATGGCAAAGCCGAAGCTCATGCTTCTCGACGAGCCGTCGCTCGGGCTTTCGCCATTGCTCGTCAAGGAAATCTTCCAGATCATCCGGCGGCTCAACCGCGAGCAGGGTGTGACGATGATGCTGGTCGAGCAGAACGCCAAGGTGGCGCTCGAAGTGGCCGACTACGGCTATGTGATGGAACTCGGGCGCATTGTGATGGCCGATACTGCCGAGCGGTTGCTGCAGTCGAAGGATGTGCAGGAGTTCTATCTCGGCATGCAGACGGAGGAGAGCCAGCGCGGCCAGAAGCGCTGGAAACAGAAGAAGACGTGGCGATGAGAATGATGGTTCGCCATCCGTCATCCCGGGCAACCGAGCGAAGCGAGGGCGACCCGGGACCCATTGAGCGGCGCGGCCGGGTGGTGGGTTCACGATGCGGTGCTGACGCGCGCCGTCGCGAGGACCGGGCTGTGCGCGATGATGGCCGGACCAATGGGTCCCGGCTCTCCCTTCGCTCCGCTTCGGTCGGCCGGGATGACGTCTGCGTTTACGCCTCGCATGAAACTTTCGGGAGGAAAGTGAGATGACCATCGCCGAGAAACTGCCCGCCCAGCAGACGGTGCACGGCCATTCGTTCAACGCGGACCTGATGAAGGGGCCGTATTATCTCGACGGTTGCGACACGCTGGTAAAGCTCTTCCGGCAGCGCTGCCTGGAACTGCAGGACAAGGTGGCGCACCGCGAGAAGGATTACGGCATCTGGCTGTCCTATACCTGGAGCGACTTCTACGAGCATGCGCGGCTGATAAGCCTCGGCCTGTTGTCGCTCGGCCTCAAGCGCGGTGAGGTGGTGTCGATCCTCTCCGAGGATAACAAGGAGTGGATCTACACCGATCTCGGCGTGCAGTCGGTCGGGGGCATATCGTCCGGCGTTTACACGACGGACTCGGCCGCACAGCTCAAATATCTCGTCAACGATTCCGACAGCCGCTTCCTCTTCGTCGAGAATGACGAACAACTCGACAAATACCTTTCGATCAAGGGCGAGATGCCGGGTTTGACGCGGGTCATCGTCTACGACCGCGATGGCCTGCACGACTTCTCCGACGATAAGGTCATCTTTCTCGACGACCTCTACGCGCTGGGGCGCGCCTTCCTCAAGGAAAACCCCAACCGCTTCGACGAGGAAATCGCCAGATCCAAACCCGAGGAAACGGCGATCCTCGTCTACACCTCAGGTACGACGGGCCCGCCGAAAGGCGCGATGATCAGCCACCAGAACATCATCGTGTCGATCATCGGGTCGGTGCTGACGCTACCTGTGAAACCGACCGACGAGCAGGTCTGCTTCCTGCCGTTGTGTCACATTCTGGAGCGTCTGATCTCTGTCTTCACGCCAATCGGCTTGAAGTCGACCGTCAACTTCGCCGAGAGTCCCGAAACGGTTTTCGACAATGTGCGCGAGGTCTCTCCGCATGTTTTCACGGCGGTCCCGCGCGTCTGGGAGAAAGTCTACAGCCGCGTGACGATCATGGCGAGCGAGGCGAGCTCCATCGGCAAGTGGGCCTTTGCGCAGGCCCTGAAAGCGGGCCGGGCTCGTGCCGAAGCGCTGGAGGAAGGCCGCCCGGTGCCGGCGGGAACCCGGCTCGCCTATGCTTTCTGGGATTTCATGCTTCTGTCCAACGTGCGCCGCATGCTGGGCTTCGACCG
>JAEWFU010000490.1 GCA_023388675.1 Pseudomonadota bacterium
GAAGCGTTTTCGAAAGTCGCCGGACGGTCGCGCAACATCTCGAAACTCGTACGCTCGATGATCTCGCTGCCCACGCATCCGCGTGTCACCCGCGATTACGCACAGGCGCTTGCCACGATGCTCTCGAGAATGGGGTGCCACTTCGTGCCCGCGCTGGCCTTCGTCTGACGTGGAAGCTATGGGCAGTCTTCAACGCCGCAGCGTCTCCTTCTGGGTGATGAGCCGGGCGGAGTTCTGGCCGGAAAAGTAGCTCCACAGCCAGCTTATCGTCACCATCAGCCGCGATCGCCCGCCGATCAGGAAATAGATGTGCGCGATGCCCCACACCCACCATGCCAGCCAGCCTTTCATCTGGAAGCGGCCGAAGTCGATGATCGCGGCGTTCTGGCCGACCGTGGCAAGATCGCCCATGTGCCGGTAGCGGAACTGCGCTGGCGCTGCCTTGCCGTCGAGGCGGCTGCGGAGGACCCGTGCTGCATATTTTCCCTGCTGTTTGGCGGCGGGCGCTATGCCCGGCACCTGCTTGCCGTCCGATTGGACATTCGCGGTATCGCCGAGCACGAAAATGGCGGGCTCGTCCGGGAGCGTGAGCGTTTCGGTGACTTTTACGCGGCCTGCGCGATCGGCTTCGGCGTTCAGCCATTGCTGCGCCGGGGAAGCCTGCACGCCTGCCGCCCAGATGATCGTGCGCGCAGGGACAGGCTGGTCGCCGAGCATGATACCTTCGGCGGTGCAGTCGGTCACCGGAACACCGGCCAGCACCTCGACGCCACGCCGCTCGAGCGCCCGCGCAGCATAGTCCGCCAGATCCTCTCTGAAGGCCGGCAGGATGCGTGGACCGGCTTCGATCAGCAGCACCCGGGCGCGATGCGTGTCGATATGCCGGAATTCGCGCGGCAGGATCCGGTGAGCGAGCTCGGCGATGATGCCGGCGAGCTCCACGCCGGTCGCGCCGGCCCCGACCACGGCAAAGGTGAGTTGTGCTTCACGCTCGGCCTCGTCGTGGGTCAGCTCGGCGCGCTCGAAGGCAAGCAGCAGGCGGCGGCGAATGGTGGTCGCATCCTCCAGCGTCTTCAATCCCGGCGCGTCCGCCTCCCAGTGGTCGTTGCCGAAATAGGCGTGGCGCGCGCCGGTGGCGATCGCCAGCGTGTCGAAGGGGACATGGGTGCCATCGTCGAGGATCACCTCGCGTGCAGTGCGGTCGATGCCGGTAACGGTGGCAAGCAGGGTGGTGACGTCCTCGCGAGACCGCATCACCCGGCGGATGGGCCAGGCGATTTCTGAGGTGGCCAGCAAAGTCGTCGCAACCTGATAGAGCAGGGGCTGGAACAGATGGTGGTTGCGCTGATCGATCAGGGTGATGTCGCAGCCGGCCCCCTTGAGGCCCTGTACGAATTGCAAACCGGCGAAACCGGCACCGACGACTACGACCCTGTGCTTCATCCGTCTGTCTCCGCTGCTTGCGAACCGCCACGCATCGCATCGTTGCGTTAGCCAATTAGCACTTGCAGCATTTTTCGCCACCCCTGCTGCTTGTCGCTCGCATTGGCGCAACGAGGCTCGTTCAGGCGGGGCGGGCCTGAAAACGGGCGGGGTCAGTCTTTATTCGTTTCCCGAAGGCAAACGCGACCGGCGTTCAGGAAGCACATCCTGTCGAACAGTGTCAGGTCGAGCGGATTCGGCAGCCGGATATCGGCGGCGTCGGGAAAAGGCTTTTCGGCAGGGTCGTAGGCGCGGGCGATCTGCGACAGAAGCACGGTAGTCACGCCTTGCCGGGCCGAGAAGGCTTTCAGCGCTGCAACCTGCGCCGCCAGTTCGGGGTTGGTGCGTTTCTGATCCAGCAGTTGCAGGTAGTCGATCACCGCGAGCGTGCCGCGCGGCGCCTGTGCCAGCCTGGCAATGACGTGATCGGCGCAAATCCCGTCGGAGCCGTCGAACACAAACAGTTCCGCATGGCGCGTCGGGTCGGTGCCCAAGGCGCGAAACCGCTCGACCACCTCGCGCTCGTTGTATTCGAGCGAGAAGAAGAAGGCGCGGCGGCCGGCTTTCATGGCCTCGATCGCGAGCTCGAGGCCGAGCAGGGTCTTGCCCTGTCCGGGGCGCGCGCCCAGCAGGACGAGATCACCGGCGTTCAGCCTTGCCGACAGCCTTGCCGCAGGGGCGGCTGCACGGGCGGCAAGCAGGCTCCAGCTTGCATAGCCTTCAGCATGGGCGACCCTGTCGAGGGCAGCGTGGAGTAGAATGCGCTGCTCGCGCGCAAGCAGTCGCGCGTTGCGCTTAAGACGATAAATCGGTGCCGAAAGGATCATCGGACAAAACCTCCTGATGCGAGCGATACCTGCAATCCCTCCTTATGCGGATGCTCGACCAGTCGGTTCGACGGTTCGTCGCCCTGCATGGAAAATGCTTCCCCGTCGGAGGGTGGAGGCGCGGGCGGCACCTGATGAGCAACATAGCCGATTCGAGCGGGGATGCCTTGTGCAAAGTCGATTTCAGGCGGTAGCTAGGGGCATGACAGGAGAAATGCCATGAGCGAGCGACAGGCGCATTGGCAGCAGGTCTATACAAGCAAGGAAGAAGACCAGCTAAGCTGGCACGAGGACGCGCCGGCGCTATCGCTGGCTTTGCTCGCCGAGGCCGGGCTGCGGCCCGAGATGGCTGTCGTCGACATTGGCGGCGGCACGTCGCGTCTCGTCGACGCGTTGGTGGCCAGGGGCAGGCGCATGTAACGGTTCTCGATCTTTCCGGTGCGGCGCTCGAAACCGCAAAGTCGAGGCTGGGCGGCGCGGGACATGTCGAATGGGTCGCCGGCGACGTGACGGACTGGCAGCCGAAACGGTCCTATGATCTCTGGCACGACCGAGCGGCGTTTCATTTCCTGACGGCGCCGGAGGACCAGCAGGCTTATGTGCGTGTGATGTCGCGCGCATTGAAGACGGGCGGC
Source organism: Pseudomonadota bacterium (assembly GCA_023388675.1). Classification (GTDB taxonomy): domain Bacteria; phylum Pseudomonadota; class Alphaproteobacteria; order Rhizobiales; family Rhizobiaceae; genus Aerobium. The sequence goes on from JAEWFU010000490.1 coordinate 2,945, forward strand.
AGGGCCGTGATCGGAACGTTCGCGCCGGACGGTCCCGAAAAATGCAGCGGCCTGCCGGTGGCGCGATACGATGCGGCGAGCCTTCAGGCCGTGCTGGGCGAGCGGTTCTCGTTGGTTTCGACCCGCAGGCATGCGCACACGACGCCATGGGGAGCGGAGCAGCGATTTCAGTTCAGCACCTTCGAGAAACTGTCCGCGACGTCATCGTAGATTTTTCACCCCACGCTTTTCGAACGGCTTGACGAAATCTCTGTTATGAGAAATTCTCTCTAATATGAGAGAGATGGTGGCTCTGACGGAATCGGTCGACCAATTGATCGCACAGCGGCTGAAGGCCCTGCGCGGCGAACGAGCCTGGTCGCTGGATGAGCTGGCTGCGCGCAGCGGGGTCAGCCGCGCGACGCTGTCGCGGCTGGAAAACGGCGAGACCAGTCCGACCACTGCCGTGCTCGGACGGCTCTGTTCGGCCTACGGCATCACGCTTTCACGGCTCATGCTGATGGTGGAGGAGGGGTTCGCGCCAGTCGTACGGCGGGCGGATCAGCCTGCGTGGCATGATACGGATGCGGGCTTTCTCCGCCGCTCGGTCTCTCCGCCAGCCAGCAATCTGGCCGGAGAGGCGCTTGAATGCCTGCTGGAGGCGGGAAGCCGGCTCGACTACGACGGCCCGCCGAGACCAGGCCTCGAACATCATCTTTATCTGCTTGAAGGAGCGTTGGAGGTGACTGTCGACGGACATAGCCACGACCTCAAGCCGGGCGACTGCCTGCGCTACCAGCTTTTCGGGCCAAGTGCCTTCGCGACCCCGCATGAATGCGGCGCGCGCTACGTTCTCTTCATGGTGTGAACCAGGCCGATGACCGACCGCGGGTTCGAAATCCTTGCCTGTGATGCCGCGATGCTTGAACGGCGGATCGACCAGTTCTCCACCTTGCTGCACGCTTGCGTCCACGATGGGGCGAGCATCAGCTTCGTGATGCCGTTTTCGATCGACGATGCCGAGGCGTTCTGGCGCGGCAAGGTTCTGCCGGGTGTCGCTGCCCACTCGTCGCTGCTTCTTGTGGCGGAGGCGGAAGGCCGGATCGCCGGGAGTGTCCAACTCGACCATGACACGCCGCCGAACCAGCCGCACCGTGCGGAGGTGCGCAAGCTGCTGGTGCGCCCGGATTTCCGCCGCCGCGGCCTTGCGCGCGCCTTGATGGCCGAACTGGAGGTCCGCGCGCGCCTGCTCGGACGAAGCCTGCTGACGCTCGATACCCGTACCGGAGACCGCGCCGAGCCGCTCTACGCCTCGCTGGGATACGAGACGGTCGGCGTGATCCCGCGCTTCTGCCGCGATCCCTTCGCCTCCGACAAGCTCGACGGCACGACCATCATGTACAAGGCTCTCTGAGGATGCAGCATCCGTGGCTGGTGCTGCTCGCATTTGCTGCGGGGGCGCTGCTTTCCGCGCAGGGGCCCATCCTCACGCGCATCGCGTTTCATGCCGGCGGGCCGATACAGGCGGCGACAATCGCCTTCGCCATCGGCCTTTGCGTGCTGCTTGCAGCCGGCATATTGGCCGGGACAGGCGCGCCCAGGCTGGGCGATGTCATGCGCATGCCCGTCTGGCTGTGGGCCGGCGGCCTGATCGGGACCGGCCTGCTGTTGCTGACGCTTTACGCGATACCGCGCATCGGCGTTGCGGCCTTCGCCGCTGCGGTCGTCTGCGGCCAGTTGCTGGCGGCGCTCGCCTACGACCATACCGGCGCCTTCGGAATGGAATTGCGGCGGGTGGGGCCACGCGAAATCGCAGGTGCGGCCCTGCTGCTGGCCGGTCTGGCAA
>JAEWFU010000497.1 GCA_023388675.1 Pseudomonadota bacterium
CTGCTTGTAGTTTCGTGGTAGCCGAGGAGGTGGCGATGGCCGAAACAAGTTGGGCGATGAAAGGGGAGCTGGTGCTGTCGTGCAACTGCACCGTCTTCTGCCCCTGCGTCCTGTCGCTCGGCCAGCATCCGCCGACGGAGGGCTATTGCCAGACCTGGGCGGGTTTCCGCATCGACTCGGGCCATTTCGGCGACGTCGATCTCTCCGGGCTCAACCTCGGCCTGATCATGGAAATCCCCGGCTATATGAGCCGCGGCAACTGGACAGCGGGCCTGTTCGTCGACGAGCGCGCCTCGATCTACGCGCAGAAGGCGATCGGCAAGATATTTTCCGGCAAGGCCGGCGGCACCACGGGGCTTCTGTCGATCCTCGTCGGCAAGTTCCTCGGCATCGAGCGCGCGCCGATCAGCTACGAGGTGCGCGACAAGACCCGCATCTTCCAGATTCCGAAGATCATCGACGGCGCGGTGACGCCGATCCCCGGCAAGAATCGCGACGGCGACACTGTCATCACCAATTCCGAATACTGGATCGCACCGGAGATCATTGTCGCCAAGTCCGACAAGAGCCGGCTGCGCGCCTTCGGCCGCAACTGGAATTTCGCCGGGCGTTCCGCCGAAATCTGCAAGCTGGACTGGCGCGGACCGTGACAGATCAACCGCCGCCGAAAAAGAAGCTCTCACAGCGCATCCCCAGGCCGAAGAAGAAGGTGACGTGGCCGCAGGCGCGCGCCTTTTCCGTGCACCTGCTGACGGCCTCGGGATCGTTCCTCGCCTTCCTGTCGCTGGTCGCGGCCGCCGAGAAACAGTGGACGGCCATGTTCCTGTGGCTGGGGCTGGCGCTCTTCGTCGACGGCATCGATGGCCCGATCGCGCGCAAGCTCGAGGTCAAGGAGGTGCTGCCGACATGGTCGGGCGAGATGCTCGACAACATCATCGACTATGTGACCTACGTGCTGATCCCGGCCTTCGCGCTCTACCAGAGCGGCTTCATGGGCGAGGGGCTGTCGTTCCTGTCGGCGGCGATCATCGTCGTTTCCAGCGCCATCTACTATGCCGATACCGGCATGAAGACGAAGGAGAACTTCTTCAAGGGGTTCCCCGTGGTCTGGAACATGGTGGTGTTCACCCTGTTCGTGATCCATCCGGGCGAATGGATTTCTTTCGGCATCGTGGTGATCGCCGCGATCCTGTCCTTCGCGCCGGTCAATTTCCTGCATCCGGTGCGCGTCAAGCGGCTGCGGCCGCTGAATCTGGGCATCTTCCTCGTCTGGTGCGTTCTCGGCGCCGTGGCGCTGCTGCAGCAGATGGATGCCTCGCAGATCGTGCGCATCGGTGTCGGTATCACGGGCGTCTACCTGTTCGTGATCGGCGGCATCATGCAGCTTTTCCCAAAACTCGGACTGAAAAAGGAATGAAATGGCCAAGGCGATACGCGTTCAAGAGCACGGAGGGCCGGAGGTCCTGCGTTATGAGGACCACGATGCGGGCAAGCCTGGCAAGGGCGAGGCGCTGATCCGCCACACGGCCATCGGACTCAACTTTCTCGATACCTATTTCCGCTCCGGGCTCTATCCCGCGCCGGCGGGACTGCCCCTTATCCCGGGCAACGAGGCTGCAGGCGAGGTGCTCGAGGTCGGCGAGGGCGTCGACTGGGTGAAACCCGGCGACCGCGTCGCCTATGTCGGGCCGCTCGGCGCCTACGCGCAGGAGCGCGTCATCGCGGCTGACCGGCTGGTGAAGGTGCCGGACGGCATCTCCGACGAGGAAGCGGCCGGCATGATGCTCAAGGGCATGACGGTCGAATACCTGCTGCTGCGCACCTATCCGGTGAAGCCGGGCGATACGGTGCTCTACCACGCGGCTGCCGGCGGCGTCGGGCTCATCTTCAGCCAGTGGGCGCGCAAGCTCGGCGTGACGCTGATCGGCACCGTCGGCTCCGCCGAAAAGGCCGAGCTGGCGAAGGCGCACGGCTACGAGCACGTCATCAACTACCGCGACGAGGATTTCGTCGCCCGGGTGAAGGAGATCACCGGCGGTAAGATGTGCGACGTGGTCTACGATTCCGTGGGCAAGGACACCTTCCCGGCCTCGCTCGACTGCCTGCGCCTGCGCGGCATGTTCGTCAGCTTCGGTCAATCGTCGGGGCCGATCCCGCCGTTCAATATGGCGATTCTTTCGCAGAAGGGCTCGCTCTATGCCACGCGGCCGACGCTGTTCCAGTACATCGCCACGCGCGACGAGCTGGAAGCATCGGCCGGCGCGCTGTTCGATGTGGTGAAGTCCGGCGACGTGCAGATCAGGGTCAACCAGCGCTACGCACTAGCCGACGCCGCCAAGGCGCATGCCGACCTCGAAGGCCGCAAGACCACCGGCACGACGGTCCTGATCCCCTGACGGCGCGTTTTTCGGACGTCTTTGCATCGCCACAATGGCTCCTGACAATCTGCTGTCAGGAGCGGGTTGCTACAACGTATGCATCGAAACGATGAATACGAGGAGCGAGCGATGCTGAAATTCTATCATGCCCCATGGTCGCGCTCCTCCAGCGTGCTTTGGCTGCTGGAGGAACTGGGTGTTGATTACGATCTGGTGGAGATCGACATCCGGCAGGAAGGCGGCGTGCCTGAGGAGTACCGGAAGATCCAGCCGAGCAAGAAGGTTCCGGCCATCGAGCATGACGGGATCGTGATCACGGAGCGCGCCGCGATCACCACCTATCTCGCCGACGCCTTCCCGCAGGCAGGGCTCGCTCCGGAGATCGGCGATCCGATGCGCGGGCCGTATCTCTCGATGCTCGTCTACTGCGATGCGGTGTTCGACCCGGCCCTGTCCGCACAGGTGCAGGGCTGGAAATATGAGAGCAACCATTTCGCGTTCGGGCTCGCCGACGACATGGTCAACTATATCGATCGTATCCTGACCGAGCGGCCTTATGCGGCGGGCGACCGGTTCACGGCGGCCGACGTCCAACTCGGTTCCAGCATCGGCTACACGATGGAGAACATGAAGGCATTGCCGGAGCGCCCGTCATTCCTGGCCTATATGGAGCGCCTGCGCGACCGCCCCGCCAACCTGCGGGCTGCTGAAAAAGACCAGGAAATGGCGATGAGGACGCCGTTCTTCCAGAAGCAGTTCGGAGAGCAGGCCGGCTGATCAGGCAGCCTACCCATGTAGATCGTAGGCGGACGTGACGTGTCCTGCCAGATGACGAGGATTTCCTTGACTAGCCGTTCGGCCTCACGCAGCACGTCGGCGGCCGGGCGTGGCCAACGAGATGAGTGTGTGACGAGTAGGAGCTTGCCGCAATGAGCGAATTGATCGTCTGGACCTATGACTGGGTGCCCGAGGGGCCGCGCGGTTTCGTGCGCGACATCCGCTTGCGATGGGCGTGCGAGGAAGCCGGCCTCGAATATTCCGTTCGAACGGTCCCATTCGACGAGCGCGGGCCCGCCCATCTGGCGCATCAACCGTTCGCGCAGGTTCCGTTTCTCAGCGACGGTGAGGTCGAACTGTTCGAGAGCGGGGCGGGGCTTCTGCATCTTGCCCGCAAAAGCGAAAAGCTGATGCCGCGCGATCCGGTGGGCGAAGCGCAGACGCTGCAATGGACGATCGCCGCGCTCAACTCGATCGAGATGGTGTCGGTGCCATGGTGGTTCCTGGAGGTGACCGGCGCGAAGGAGAACAACCTCGTCGGCTGGCTGGAAAGCCGCCTCGACCACATGGAGCGCGTCCTCAACGAACGGGAATGGCTGGTTGCCGACCGCTTCACTGTCGCGGACCTGCTGATGGCCGATGTGCTGCGTGTCGCAAAGTTGCGCTCCTTTGGAGATCGGCCGGCGGCGGAAGCTTACGTGGCCCGGGTCACGGATCGCCCCGCATTCAGAAAGGCGCGTGCCGATCAGATCGCCCACTTCGAAGCGGGTGACGAGAAGAGAACGGAAAAAGCCTAGGCCGATTTGGGTCCGGGGTGCGGCGTGCCCCCGCGTTTCAGGCCTGATCGACAACGGGAACGTCCGCTCAAGCGATGCGGCAGATGCCATGTCGCTTTTGTCCACCGATTTTGGGAAAGCTGAACGGGCAACCGCTGGCGGGGTTCGCGCGTTCGTCCTTGCCGATATCATATCCGTATACGGCGCGTTTGGCTTTGTGTTCGCCGCGCAGGCGGGCTAGACGGGGATAATCGAAGGCAACCAGGCGGGAGGCGCTGTTGGAAAATCCGCAAGACCGGCCGCCCGAGGAGCAGGCCCACGCCACCGGGGCCGACATCTACGATGAGGACGGCGTCGTCCGCTCCTCGTTTCTCGCCCACATCGGCGCTGCGATTGCCGACCGCGATACGCTGACGCTGAAAGAAGACGTCGGCGCGCTGCACCAGTCGGAAGTGGGCGATCTGCTCGAAGCGCTGATGCCCGAGCAGCGGCGCGCGCTTGTCGAACTGATGGGCGCGGACTTCGACTTCACCGCGCTGACCGAGGTGGACGACGCGATCCGTCTCGACATCGTCGACAACCTGCCCAACGAGCAGATTGCACAGGCGGTGCAGGAGCTCGATTCCGACGACGCGGTCTATATCCTCGAGGACCTCGACCAGGAAGACCAGGACGAGATTCTCGCCCAGCTTCCCTTCACCGAGCGCATCAGGCTGCGCCGCGCCCTCGACTATCCGGAAGAGACGGCCGGCCGTCGCATGCAGACCGAGTTCGTGGCGGTGCCGCCGTTCTGGACCGTCGGCCAGACCATCGACTACATGCGCGAGGACAAGAACCTCCCGGAGTCGTTCAGCCAGATCTTCGTGATCGATCCGACCTTCCGCCTGCTCGGCGCGGTCGATCTCGACCGCATCCTGCGCAC
>JAEWFU010000330.1 GCA_023388675.1 Pseudomonadota bacterium
CAGGCGATGCGCAGCGTCGAGTTTGCCGGCTTGAACATCAACCTCTCCGACGCTTCGACACGCTACATGCTGGCGCTCGCGCTTTTCGCCGTCGTGCTGCTTGCCATGCTGCGGCTGGTGCGCTCGCCTTTCGGGCGCACGCTGGTGGCGATCCGCGAGAACGAGGAACGCATGCGGATGCTGGGCTACGACGTGTTCCGCGCCAAGCTGACGGCGGTGGTCGTGTCGGGGCTGTTCTGCGCGGCGGCGGGTGCGGCCTACGGCCTGCTGTTCGGTTATGTCGGTTCGGGCTTCGCCTCGATCCAGTATTCGATCCTGCCGCTCCTGTGGGTGCTGCTCGGGGGGGCTGCGACCACGCTGGGGCCGCTGCTCGGCACGCTCTTCATGTTCTACATCATCGATTACAGTTCGGGCCTCACCTCCGCCTATCTGCTTTTCGTCGGCGTGGCGCTGATCCTGCTGATCCTGTTCTTCCCCAAGGGCCTGCTCGGCTCGGTCCGTGGGCGCTGGCTGGGGTGGCTGCCGTGACGACGCTTGTCGAAACACGTGCGCTGACACGCCATTTCGGCGGGCTCAAGGCCGTCGATGGTGTCGACTTCCGGCTCGACAAGGGTGAGATCCGGGCGATCATCGGGCCGAACGGCGCCGGCAAGACCACTTTCGTCAGTCTGGTCTGCGGGCGCATCGCGCCAAGCTCCGGCGCGATCGTGTTCGAAGGGCGCGACATCACCGCGCTGCCGGCGCACAAGCGCGTGCGCGCCGGCATCGCCTATACGTTCCAGATCACCAGCATCTTTCCGCGGCTGACGGTCTTCGACAATGTCGCGCTGTCGGTGCAGCGACGACTGCTTTCGGCCGGGCGGCCCAAGGCCGGCGCGCTGAAGGCGGGCGTTGGCGAAGCGCTCGAGCGGGTTGGTCTCGCCGACCGCGCCGGCACGCTCGCCGGCAACCTTGCCTATGGCCACCAGCGGCTGGTCGAGATCGCCATGGGGCTGGCGCTCGAGCCGCGGCTGCTGATCCTCGACGAGCCGACGCAGGGGCTTTCCGACGGCGAGGTCGAAAGCTTCATCGCCCTGGTCCGCGAGATCGCCAGGGATGCCACGGTGCTGCTGATCGAGCACAACATGCAGGTCGTGATGGAGCTTGCGCAGAAGATAACGGTGTTCAATTTCGGTCGCGTGCTGGCCGAAGGCTCGCCAGACGACATCCGCGCCAACACCGCCGTCCAGGACGCCTATCTGGGAACCGGCAGCGATGGCTGACGCGCTCTCCCTCTCCGCGGTCGACGCCTATTACGGCGAGGTGCAGGTTCTGCGCGGCTTCGACATGTCGCTCGCCAAGGGGGAGGTCCTTTGCCTGCTCGGGCGCAACGGCGCCGGCAAGACGACCGCGCTGAAGGCGATCATGGGGCTGGTGGCGGTGCGTTCGGGCGCCATCATGAAGGATGGAACCGATCTGTCGCAGTTCGCCGCCCACGAAGTGCCGAAGGCCGGCGTCGCCTACGTGCCGCAGGGCAGGCGGCTTTTCGCCGAGCTGACCGTGGCCGAGAACCTGGAGATCGGCCTGATGGCGCGCGGCAAGGGCCGCGCCACGCGCGAAGCCGTGCTCGACCTCTTCCCGGTCTTGCGCGAACGCCTGTCGCAGCGTTCCGGCACGCTTTCCGGTGGCGAGCAGCAGATGCTAGCGATGGCGCGGGCGCTTTGCATCGAGCCCGACGTGCTTTTGCTCGACGAGCCGACGGAAGGGCTCATGCCGTCGATGATCGCGCGCATCCGCGAGACGGTGGCCGGGCTGCGCGAGCGGGGGGTCTCCACCATCCTTGTCGAGCAGCGTGTCGACGCGGTGCTGTCGCTCGCCGACCGCGTGGCCTTCATCGAGAACGGTCAGAACCGAGAGACCGTCGACGTGGAAAAGGTGCGCGCCGATCCCGCCTATGTGCATCGCTATGTGGGGGTGGGGTAAGACGGTCGTGCGTCCTTCGAGGCTCGCTGCGCTCGCACCTCAGGATGAGGGGTGTTGTGCATCGAGCCTGCAACGCTGTGGGTTCGAGAACCAGCCTCCCTCATCCTGAGGTGCGAGCAAAGCGAGCCTCGAAGGACGCACCTTCCTACGCGAGCTTCACGCCGGCCTTGGCCATCTCATCCTTCATCGCCGCCAGCGAACCGCCGAGGTCGATTGCCCGGCAGGCATCGAGCAGGACGGTTGCCTTGAAGCCAGAGCGGACGGCGTCGAGCGAGGAATATGCGACGCAGAAATCCGTTGCGAGGCCGACGAGCGTCAGATCGGAAATGCCGCGCTCGCGCAGATAACCGGCAAGGCCCGTCGGCGTTGTGCGATCGTTCTCGAAGAAGGCCGAATAGGAGTCGATCGCCGGACGAAATCCCTTGCGGATGACGAGCTCAGCCTTGGTCCATTCGAGGTCCGCGTGGAATTCGGCCCCGTCCGTGCCCTGCACACAGTGGTCTGGCCACAGTGTCTGCGTGCCATAAGGCATTTCCGTCGTTTCGAACGGGTTCTTGCCGGGATGGACGGAGGCGAAGCTGGAATGGCCGGCCGGATGCCAGTCTTGGGTGAGGATCACGTGATCGAACTCGCCGATCAGCCGATTCGCCATCGGCACGATCTCGTCGCCGCCTGCCACGGCCAGCGCGCCGCCGGGACAAAAATCATTCTGGACGTCGATGACGATCAGCGCTTTCTCACTCATGGCCTCTCTCCGTTTGCCTGTCGGGACAAGCTGGCGGCGAAATGATGGAATGGCAAGGGTGGCCTCTCGATATCGTTTGCATACGAACTAATTTCGGCGCATTCTCCCATCGGGAGCAGGAACGATGCGATACGCGAAACCGAAGTCGATCGACGAGGCACTCGCGCTACTGGCCGATGGAAGCTGGACGCTTCTGGCCGGGGGGACCGACTTTTATCCAGCGCAGGGCAACCGGCCCATTCGCGACGACGTGCTCGATCTCAACGGGCTGCAGCAACTGCGGCATATCTCGCAGACGGACAGCCATTACGTCTTCGGGGCGCGTGCGACCTGGACGGATATCATCCACGCCGATCTGCCGCCGGCCTTCGACGCGCTGAAGCTTGCGGCGCGCGAGGTCGGCTCCATCCAGATCCAGAATAGCGGCACGATTGCCGGCAATCTCTGCAATGCCTCGCCGGCCGCTGACGGTGTTCCGCCGCTGCTGACGCTTTCGGCAGAGGTGGTGTTGCAGTCGGCCGGCGGCGAGCGTGTGATCGGTCTGTCCGAGTTCATCCTCGGCAACCGACGGACGGCGCGTGCTCCGGGCGAATTAGTGACGGCCGTGCGGGTGCCCAGGGAGGCAGCCACCGGCAGCTCGCATTTCGTCAAGCTCGGCGCGCGGCGCTATCTCGTCATCTCGATCGCTATGGCGGCAGCACGTGTTGTCGTCGGCGACGAAGGCAAGCTGGCCGATGTAGCGCTGTCGGTCGGCGCCTGCTCGGCAGTGGCCACGCGGCTCCATGCACTCGAGGAACGGCTGCGCGAAGCTGGTGCTCCGGGCGATGTCGCCCGTGTGGTCGAGGCTCACGATTTTGCAGAGCTGACGCCGATAGACGACGTGCGCGGCAGTGCCGGATATCGTCGTCATGCGGCGCGCGAAATCGTCCTGCGCGCACTGAGCGGCGCGCTCGCCGACGGCGGCAAGACCGAGGATGTCGCGGCATGAGCATGGATCGCCTTTCCGTCAGCTTCACGGTCAACGACGAAGCGTGGCAGGTTCAGGTCCCGCCGCTTGCGCGCCTGTCGTCGGTGCTGCGCGACGAACTGCGCCTCACTGGCACCAAGGTGGGGTGCGATGCCGGCGATTGCGGTGCCTGCACGGTGCTGGTCGATGGGGCGCCGGTCTGCTCCTGCCTGGTGCCTGCTGCCGGTATGGAAGGCGCAAGCGTGCGCACTGTAGAGGGGTTGGCCAACGGGAGGCTCTCGGCACTGCAGGATTCGTTCCTGCGCCATGGTGCGGCGCAATGCGGCATCTGCACGCCGGGCTTGCTGGTCACCGCCACGGCGCTGCTTGAAACGAACCCGAGGCCAAGCGAAGCCGAGGTGCAGGACGCGCTGGGCGGTGTGCTTTGCCGCTGCACCGGCTATCGCAAGATCGTCAAGGCGGTGATGGATGCTGGAGGCAACGGCACTGAAGCTGCTGATGTCGTTGTTTCCCCTCATCCGCCTGCCGGAACCTTCTCCCCGCAGGCGGGGAGAAGGGAGACAACCGCAATGCTGACGCCCCCCTCTCTCTGCTTGCGGGGAGAGGGTAAGGGTGAGGGGCGTTCCTCCGTTGGTGC